>JBIJDQ010000570.1:0-2655 GCA_044344025.1 Rhodoferax sp. | reverse complement strand
CGATGCCCTGGGGCTGAATGTGATTGCCGAAGGGGTGGAGACACTGGCCCAGAAGCAATTTCTGGCGCAGCGCGGCTGCCATGCCTTTCAGGGCTTTTTCTTTGGCCGCCCTGTGCCCTTGGTAGCATTTGAAGCCGACATCAATCACCAGAGTCAGCCTTGAAGCTGCCGTTTGGCAACGCAGCCAGACACTCAAGGTTTTAAAAAGTCGCGCAGCGCGGTCAACAGCTCTTCAGGGGTTTCAGTCATCTGGTTGTGCCCGCCAGGCAGGTAAACCACCTGGGCATTTTTGGCCAGCTTGACCAGTTCCTGGGCGGCTTTGGGTGGGGTCATCTGATCCACACTGCCGAGTGCAAACAACACCGGACAGGTGACTTGCACCATCGCCTGCAGGCCGTTTTGGTAACTGTCACAGGCCTTGAAGCCGGTGTAAAACACGTTGACCTGGGTGTTGCTGGCCAGCACCCGGCGCCCCAGCGCCATGGACGCGCCGTAAACCCAGGTGCCCGGCCCCAGGGCGGAGGGTGGCGGGCTGAGTGTGGCGCGGGAGAACACGTTGACCATTTCAATCGCCTTCATGGGTGCGTTGACTGATGCGTCCAGCAAAGCCGGCGACACCCGCATCGGAAAAGCCACGCCCACCAGCACCAGTTGGCTGATGCGCTGTGGTGCGCGGGCTGCCGCCTCCAGCGCAACCAGCGAGCCAAAACTGTGGCCAACCAGCGCAGCGCGCTCAAGCCCTGCGGCGTCCATCAACGCCAGGACAAAGTCAGCCGCGTCTTCCACGCTGGCAGGCGGCGTGCCGGCACTTTTGCAGTGGCCGGGCAAGTCCAGCGCCAGCACGTTCCAGCCGTGGTGCGCCAGGTAGCGGGTTTGCAAAATCCACACGCTGTGGTCGTTCAGCACGCCATGGATGAAGATGGCCGTGGGTTTGGCCGGGTCAAAGGGTTTGCCGCCGGTGTAGCAAAAAGTGCGGTGGCCGTGAACATTGAGGTGCATAAAAACAGGTCTGTGGTCAGGTTTTTTTGATGAAATGGGCTTCTAGTGCTTGTCGGGTAAGCGTTAGCAGCTATATAAATAGTAGTATTTCACGCCTTTTGAGCTAGGCCTTTTCGGCGGCCTTAAGGGCCCGTTTAAGGTCGTCAATCAAGTCATCCGGGTCTTCCAGGCCAATGCTCAGGCGAATCGTGCCCTGGGTGATGCCCGCACTGCTGAGCGCCGCGTCATCCATGCGGAAATGTGTCGTGCTGGCCGGGTGAATCACCAGGCTGCGGCAGTCACCTACATTGGCCAGGTGGCTGAAAATTTTCAGGCTTTCAACGAACTTCTTGCCCTGCGCGCGGCTGCCTTTCAAGTCAAAACTGAAGACCGAGCCCGCCCCGCGTGGCAACAGCTTTTGCGCCAGGGCGTGGCTGGGGTGGCCCTCCAGCAGCGGGTGCCCCACGCGTGACACAAACGCCTGGCTGGCCAAAAACGCCACCACTCGCTCGGTGTTGCTCATGTGGCGCGCCATGCGCAGTGACAAGGTCTCGATGCCTTGCAGAATCAGCCAGGCCGAATGCGGGCTCAAACACGCGCCAAAGTCACGCAAGCCTTCTCGCCTGGCACGCAGTAAAAAGGCCCCGATGGTGGACTCTTCGGAAAACACCATGTTGTGAAAGCCGTCGTAAGGCTGGCAGAGTTCGGGGAACTTGCTGTCCACCCCCGTGGCACGGTTAGCGGGCGCGGCCCAGTCAAAACTGCCACCGTCCACCACCAGCCCACCAATCACCGTGCCATGACCGCTCAAGAATTTGGTGGCCGAGTGGTAGACCAGGTCAGCACCGTGCTCAAACGGTTTCAGCAGCCACGGCGTGGTCAGGGTCGAGTCCACCAGCAGCGGCACACCGGCTTCATGGGCCATGGCGCTCACCGTGGGAATGTCCAGCACATCCAGCCCGGGGTTGCCCACGGTTTCGCCAAAAAAGAGTTTGGTGTTGGGCCGCACTGCGGCACGCCAGCCGTCAATGTCGCCGGGTTTGACAAACGTGGTGTTAATGCCAAAACGGCGCAGGGTGTAGTGCAACAGGTTCTGGCTGCCACCATAAAGTGCGGTGCTTGCCACAATGTGGCTGCCTGCGCCCATCAGCGTGGCAATGCTCAAGTGCAGCGCGGCCTGACCACTGGCGACCGAAATCGCCCCAATGCCACCTTCAAGCGCACTGATGCGCTGCTCCAGCACGGCGTTGGTTGGGTTGCTGATGCGGCTGTACACATGGCCGGCACGCTCCAGGTTAAACAGCGACTGGGCATGGTCGCTGCTCTCAAAAACAAACGAGGTGGTGAGGTGGATCGGCACCGCACGCGCGCCGGTGGCGGGGTCAGGTGCTGCGCCTGCGTGCAGGGCCAGGGTGTCAAAAGCGGGGTCAGCGTAGCCAGGCATGGGGGTCTTTCAGGGTGTTTGGTCCAGGTGGTGCGTGATTCTGCAACTGTTTGCGTCAAATCTGGCTGTTTTGGAGTTGTATTTGCCTTTAAGATGCGGTTTTGGCACAGGCATTGTTCAATCGGTACAGCACAAGGAAAACCATGAAAGTCAGTGATATTTTGCGCATCAAGGGCGGAACGCTCTACACCGTCACACCAACGGAGACACTGGTGAACGCGCTCAAGCTGATG
>JBIJDQ010000044.1:0-9770 GCA_044344025.1 Rhodoferax sp. | reverse complement strand
GAACCACGCCACTCACTTCGCCCTTCTGCGCCGCCCATTGGCGGTGTGGTTGGCGCTGCTGATTGCGCTGCTGGGGGCCATTGCGCCCACCTTGTCGCACGGTCTGGTGCGCGCGGGCGATGTGCCGCTGGTCGAGATTTGCACCAGCCTGGGGCCGCGCTGGGTGGCCTTGACCGATGCGCCAGACTCACCTGGTGAGCAAGAGTCCAAGCTGCGCATAGAGCATTGCCCGTTTTGCCTGCACGTCACCGACCGGGTGGCACCTCCAACCCACGTTTCACTACATGATTTCGGTGTGTTGGGCGAAGCCGTGTCACCTGCGCTGGGGCAGGTTTATTTATTCATACCCCAGTCTGCGCTTGTACCGCCACCGCGCGGGCCGCCCACCTAAATCACTATTTAATCAGTAGCTTCTTACGCATGATTTATGCAGCCTAGAGGCTGACTTAGTTGCAAAAATTGATTTTCCTCAGTCGCCGTCTTCACTGCGCGACTGGGGCCATTCGGTGTCTTACCGTCGTGAGTCGATGCCGATTCAACACCACTCTTCTTAGAAATTGAACATGTCACGTCAACCAACAAAACAAATCGGCAAACTGCCAACCCAATTAACAATGATCGCCATTGCGTGCAGCAGCGTGCTGTCCTCAATGGCGTCTGCCGCTACGGATGGCACTGCCGAAGCATCAGAACTGAAAGAGGTTGTTATCACCGCCACCCGGCGGGAAATTGAAGTCTCCGATGCGCCCGCCAATGTAACCGTCATCAATTCAGCGGATTTGAAAAAACGCAAGATCAGCCGTATTGGCGATGCGTTGAACGAAGTCCCAAGCATCTACTTGCGCGGCAGCCCGAATGGCGACCTGTCACCCGGCTCGGGAATGGGTGGCATGACGATTCGCGGCGTGGGGTCAAAAAGTGGTCGCGCTCTGATGATGGTGGATGGGGTTGTGCTTAACAACTCTTATACCGGCAGCGTGAATTGGTCGACTGTCAATATGGCTGATGCAGAGCGGGTTGAGGTCGTGCCGGGTTCGTTTTCGTCCCTATACGGTAGCAGCGCAATGGGTGGCGTGGTTAACGTCATCACCAAACGCCCCACCAAGGAAGAAGCGGTAATTAACGCTGACTACGGATGGGGGGCCTCAGAAAAAACGTCGCTGAATGCAACGTATCGCAACAAGCTAAAAAACGGCTTGGGACTTGTGCTTGGCATTGGATCCAAAAACAACAACGGATACCCCATTGATTTTGCGCTCAAAGGCGTCTCCGTCGGCGCGGGAACAACGCCGGTCACTGGCGGCATTGCCAGCCCCAAATTCACTAGCTCGACTGCTACGGCTGACGGCTTCTACACCCCCGCCTATATCGTTGGAGACAAAGGTAATCGCGCTGACAACGGGCGCAATGCCCATGCAAAGCTGTTTTTTGATCTGACTCCAGATTCGTATGTTTATTTGGGCACCAGCTACGATGATTTGAATGTGAGCCAGGGGATGTTTAACTCTACTCTCGTCAATGCAGCGGGTAACACCGTCACCCCTCCAGCCGCCTCCACCAGCTACAACATCAATGGAACAAAGGTGCTCGTTCAACAAAGCGATTTTCTGGCTTCAACGCCATCTTTTGAGAGTACAAAGCGCTATACCGCAGGCTATGAAGGCAAATTTGGTAAGGATGCCAAGCTAAAAATTGATGTGTCCTATTCAGATCTTGTGTATTGGTACAACTCGCCTACTACAGGTGTTTCTACGTTTGATGCAGGAACAGGCAAGAGCTTCCAAAATCCGAATAACAACGCTAGCGGGACTATGCAATTGAGTCTCGCCCAAGGCACCACGCAATTCTGGACGGTGGGCCTGGCAACACGCCAGGAAGAGGGGTCTAAACTGATCTACTCCCTGAGCAACTGGCGCAATGTGGACAGCAAAACAAAAACCGAATATGACGGTGGCGGCAAGGCCACCACCAATTCCATTTTTGTTCAGGATGAAATCAGTGTTCGCGATGATTTAACACTTTATGTCGGTGGTCGCTACGATCATTGGGCAAGTAGTGGGCAGGCCACGTCATACATCGCACCGACTTTCAGCACGTCTTACAGTGAGCGGACCCAGTCTTCCTTTAACCCAAAGTTATCAGCAGTCTTTAAACCCCGTAGCAATGCAACGCTTCGCGCATCATGGGGTACGGGCTTCCGCAATCCTACGATTGCTGAGTCATACGCCAAGACAGTGAGTGTTTCCAATGGCATCACGACCACGGTTGATGCCAATGCGACCCTCAAGCCTGAGCGCTCTTCATCATGGGAGTTGGGGGGAGAGATTCAAATGAGTCCGAATGTGCTTCTGAAAGCAACCTACTACGAGAATGAAATTGAGGACATGGTTTATGTCCAGACTGTGAGTACGACGGCATTAGCTGTCAACAAGGAATACAACAATGCTGGCCAAGCCAAAATCAAGGGTGTTGAGTTGGGGGCGGCCTGGAAATTGAGTTCATGGCTCAAACTAACTGGTGGATATTCATTTACTGACGCACGGATGATCAAGAACGAAACTGATCCTGGCAGTGTGGGTAAGCGTCTGACTCAAACACCGATGCAAATGGGCAACATGGCACTTGAAGGCAGTGTCGGCGCATGGGATGGACGGATCGCAGGTCGGTTTGTTAGCAAAACATATAGCGACGAACATAACGCCGATACCCAGGAAGGTATTTTTGGCGCATATGACAGCACATTCTTAGTCGATGCAAAAATTGCATACAAGATCAATAGGGACAGCAAACTTAGCTTTGCCATTAGTAATCTGCTGGATCGCAAGTACTTCGCGTACTACCTGATGCCAGAGCGGTCATTTCAAATCCAGTTGACAACCGGTTTTTAAGGACGCTGTTTAACTTTTAGCAGCAACACGCAATAGATACATCAGGCTCATCAACTGGGCCTGATGCTTTCCTGGCTTTGAGAGGTATTCATGAGTTCACTTGCTATTACAGGCCCATCGCGTCAGCTAATAACCAAGCTGCATCGCTGGAGCGGTCTTGTCCTTTTGATATTTTTATTTATTGCCGGTGTTACCGGTGCAGTGCTTGCGTTTCGCTGGGAGGTTGATGCTCTGCTGAACCCGGCACTCTTCAATGTAACGCCTGCTGCCAAGGCTTTACCGCAAGCAATGATCATTGAGGGAGTTGAAAAACATTTTCCGACTGCACTCGTCAGCAGCATCACCTACCCCCAAGGCCCGCAAGATTCGTTGCGAATCACTTTGAAGTCAAAGATGGAGTCGCATGTTGCACACAAACATGTGCCTGGGATGAAGGCGAATGTGGAATTCAACCAGGCGTTTGTTGACCCCTATACCGGCGCCATCCTGGGTCAGCGCAACACATCCGACTTTGTCATCAATCGATTGAATTTTGTGCCATTTATGCTGCGTTTGCACTACACACTGTTTCTAGAGAAGTGGGGCGTCTGGTTCATGGGCGGTTGCGCTGTGGTCTGGTTCTTAAGCTCGCTCTTGGGCTTGGTGTTGTGTTGGCCGCGTATTTGGGCCTCACTCAAGTCGTGGAAACCCATCGTTTCCGTCCGGACGGGGCAAGGTGGCTACAAGTTCAACTACGACCTGCACCGCGCCGCCAGTGTGATTACTCTGCCCGTGCTAATTGTTGTGGCCTTCACGTCCATCTACCTTAATCTTCCAAATGTGGTGAAACCGGTTGTCCAGCAGTTTTCCCCGATTACAAACGCAATGGCAGTGAAAGGTGTCGGTCAGGTGGGTATTGATCAGATAGTGCTCCCACCGGAGCAGGCAGCAGCGATAGCCCTTGAGTTGCTGCCTGACGCACGCATTCATTCCGTCTCGCGGGATTTCATCAAGGGTCTGTACACGGTACGCCTGCACTTGCCAACGGATGTTTCCCCTTCTGGAAATAACACCATTTATGTGGGCATGCTTGATGGTGTTACGTTTCTGGGCCGTACAGCAGCCAGCCGGACAGGTGGTGACACCTTTATTGCCTGGCAGTTACCTCTACATGCTGGAACAGCATTCGGGCTGACAGGGCAAATCCTCATTTGCTTAGCCGCGCTGGCGATGATTGCCATGTGCATCACTGGCTTTGATGTCTGGCTGCGCAAGCATCGCAGTAGCAAACAACTTGCGGCGCGACGTGGGTCAAAACTCGCGAAACAGGCTGACACGGCAGATGCTGCAACAAATGTCGAGCCATATGCCGCAATCAAGAACTGACTCAGATCGCGTTACGCTGTTTGGCTCGTACCGTCATGTGTTCATCGCCACCAGCGTCGTGCTGTTTCATCTGGGGGCGCTGTGGGCCATGCAGTCGGGCTTAATCAGACGGGCGATTGAGGCGGTGATACCGGTGGAAATCCTTAGCGAATGGGTTGAACCACCGCGCCCCAAAATCGAGGCCCCCCCCCCTACCACCAAGCTCATTCAGCAACCTATGTTGCAAAAAAGGGCGGATTTGCCACCATCACCGATGCCCATCGCGATTGCTGACCCAACGCCAGCACCCGCCGCCCCGGTAGGTGTGGTGGCAGCACCCGTCGCATTGGCACCTATTGCCGCACCGGTGGCCACCAAGCCAACACCTGCAGCGCCATCCCAAGTGGTGCCGCCCTCCAGCGATGCCGACTACCTGCAAAACACCAAGCCGATGTATCCGCTTCAAAGCAAACGACTGGGTGAGCAGGGCAAGGTGATTGTGCGGGTGTTGATTGGGGTTGATGGTCTGGCTCAAAAGGCTGAAGTTCGCAGTTCCAGCGGTTATGACCGTCTGGATCAGTCCGCGTTGGCCACCGTTCAAAGTTGGCGATACGTGCCTGGCAAGCGCGGTGGTGTGGCCGAGGCCATGTGGTTCAACGTACCTATTAATTTTGTTTTGGAGTAATTTGTGATGAATTCAGAGTCTGGTTTGATTTCTCTTTGGGCGCAAGGTGACATGGTCACCCGCTTTGTGGCGGTATTGCTGCTGATCATGTCCTTGGCAAGCTGGATGGTGATTGTGCTCAAGGTGCTGGGCTTGCGCCAAGCCACCAGGGATGCGAATGCAACTGCGGGCTTTTGGCTGGCGCATGACTTTGGTGATGGCCTGAACAAGCTTGGCGGGGATCACAGCAACCCGTTTCGCCAGTTGGCTGTTGCGGGTTTCGAAGCCGATGCCCACCTGCAACCACAAGACAACAAACCGCACCTGAAAGACTCGCTCGATTTGAACGACTGGGTGACGCGTTGCCTTCGCAGCGCCGTTGACGAATCCACCGCGAAATTACAGTCCGGCCTGGCGATTTTGGCCTCGGTCGGTTCCACCGCGCCGTTTGTCGGTTTGTTTGGCACGGTCTGGGGTATTTACCATGCACTGCTGGCCATTGGTATGTCAGGCCAGTCCACCATTGACAAAGTGGCCGGGCCGATTGGCGAGGCGCTGATCATGACTGCGCTGGGCCTGGCTGTGGCCATTCCCGCTGTGCTGGGTTACAACGCGCTGGTGCGCGGCAACAAGGGTGTGATTGCCAAACTCAACCGCTTTGCCTATGACCTGCACGCGCTATTTGTAACTGGCTCGCGCGTCGGCTCCAACGGTGCCTTCAACAGTAGCAAAGTGCTACCCATCAAAAAGGCATAACCATCATGTCTTTCGGAACCCAAGACGACAACGACGATGTGATGAACGAGATCAACATGACGCCGCTGGTGGATGTAATGCTGGTGTTGCTCATCATCTTCATCATCACCGTGCCGGTGATGAAACACGCGGTCAAGATTGACTTGCCCCGCGCCACCAGCCAGCCACAAGATGCCAAGCCAGACACGATCCGGCTGAGCGTGGCCGCAACCGGCCAGTATTTCTGGAATGAATCTCCGGTAGTGCAAGCGGACCTGGCTGCGCTACTGGGCGCAGAGTCGGTCAAACAGCCGCAACCCGAACTGCACATTCGGGGTGACAAGGCAGTGCGCTACGAGCATGTGGCACTTGCCATGACCGCAGCACGGCAGGCGGGCTTGAAGAAAATCGGGTTTGTGACTGAGCCACAATAATTTCATCTTCGGTGATACCATTTGGTGATGAAAATTGTCATGGCTACCGATACCATCGTTGCCGCTCTGCGTAGCCCAACCGGGGCATCCGCAGAGCTGTTGCGCAAAGCCCGCCGTGGCGAAATCACACTTTCAGCCAGTATCAGCCTGTTTATGGAATACGAGGCGGTGTGTTCCCGGCCGGAACATCTTCAGGCGGCTGGCTTGGACGCACACCTGTTGGGTGTTTTTCTGGATGGCTTGGCGCACCTGGTTGAACCTGTTGAAGTGCATTTTCTTTGGCGTCCCCAGTTGCGCGACCCGGCAGATGAACTGGTGCTGGAAGCCGCAGTGAATGCATCTGCGCAAGCGCTGTTGACCTTTAACCTGAAGCATTTCGCCAATGCGGCAGAGCGTTTTGGTTTGTTAGTTTCACGACCTGGCCCATTTTTGAGGAGTTTGCCGTGAGTCAATTAAGTACCTACCCGCTGCGCCTGCCGCGTTCTATCCGCACCGGCGTGGAGAGATTCAGCAAAGAGGATGGCATCAGCATCAACCAGTTTGTCAGTATTGCCGTGGCTGAGAAGCTGGCCATGTTGCAAGCGCAGGTTTACTTTGCCGAGCGCAGCGCCAGGGCAGACATGAGCGCATTTGATCAACTGATGCAACGCGGTGGCGGCGAGCCCCCACGCGCCGGTGATGTCATTGAGTCAGCAACGCCAGCGTAGTTCAGTTGTTCACCAAGGGCTTGCTGGCAGCGCAATGACCCGTGATGACGGTGAGGTAGCGCCGGGGCGACTACCGGGAGTCTCTGCCCCGTTGTTGTGTGGCAGGCAGTGCCCAACTGAAAAGGATGGCACTGCATGATTCAGTGATCATTGATATTTGTCATTTGTGCATACCGGATGCAATGCCAAAATTGCGACATGTCACTTTTGCACACCCTGCACAACACACCTTGGCTGGCCAGGCTGGCGCTGCTTTGGTTTGCACTGACGCTGGGCGTGACGGTGGCCAGCCCAATCGTCAACCCGCAGCAAGAGCTGGTCATCTGTAGCTCGGCAGGCATGGTCAAGTTCACTGTCCATGCAGATGGTTCGCTCGGCACAGAGCCCAGCAACGAGGCGCAATGCCCCCTGTGTGTGGTGGGCAGCGCGCCACCTCCTGCCTTTGCCGCCCAGCAGCCTGCGCCCATGCCAGCGCAGACCGGCGTGCAACCGGGCGTGGCAACCCTGGTGTTTGCGGCATCTACCACCGCGCCACCGCCATCGCGCGGGCCGCCAGTCTTTCATTAGCATTTAAATTCATAGCTGTCAGCGTAAGTCCGACAAAGACCACAGGCTGATTTGACATGTCATTCTTGCCTGCGCACGGATTCGTGCACCCGGCCAATCACCTTTTGCCAGTTTGACCGCCATGCGATTCATTTCCTTACCCGTCCACCGTGCCAGTTGCCGCTTTGCCTGCCTGGGTGTATTGGCTGTGGTCGCCCTGTTGTGGGGCTGCGCGCCCACCGACAAGCCGACCCCGAACAGTCTGGACATCACCGGGGTTGCCTATGGCAAGGATTTCCGCCTGACCGACGCACAGGGCCGCGCGCGCACGTTGGCCGACTTTCGAGGCAAGGCGGTACTGCTGTTTTTTGGCTTTACCCAATGCCCGGATGTTTGCCCAACCGCACTGGCTTCGGCGGTGGAGGTGTTGCAAATGCTGGGGGACGATGCCAGCAAGGTGCAAGTGCTGTTTGTCAGCCTGGACCCGGAACGCGACACGCCCGACATCCTGCAAGCTTATGTGAGCAGCTTTCACCCCAGCTTTATTGGCCTGCGCACCGACCTGGTCGGCACGGCGGAAACCGCGGCTTACTTCAAGGTGTTTTTCCGCAAGGTTCCAATGGGGGGCAGCTACACCCTGGACCACAGCGCCAACACTTATGTGTTTGACCCTGCTGGCCAGTTGCGACTGGCTTCTCGGCCCGGTCAACCTTCCTTGAAGCTGGCTGCGGACGTGAGGCAGTTGCTGGCGGCACCCCGCTGACAGCAGCGCAATTTGTTATTTTTTTCACCCGAACAATCGATTTTTCAACAGGAGAACAGCATGGACAAAGTCCCTTTCAATCGCCGCGACTTGCTTAAGACGGCTTCGGTCAGCGCCCTGGCACTCGGTGGTGTCAGCGCCGCAACCGCCCAAACCGAGGGCAAACCCGGTATGCCACCCACCCAATGGTCTGACACCTATGGCCCGGTGGCCAACCTGCCCAAAGACAAAGACCCGCTGACCAAAGAACTCGACAAATACCCGCGCTGCCGCTACTGCGGCATGGAGCGTGCCAAGTTCAGCCACACCCGTCATTTGCTGGTTTATGAAGATGACAGCGTGGAAGGCACTTGCTCGTTGCACTGCTCGGCCATCAGCCTGTCACTTAACATGGACCGAGGCCCCAAGGTCATTTACGCTGGTGATGCAGGTGCGCCGGGGGACATCAAGCCTTTGGTCGCGGTTGACAAGATGCACTATGTGGTTGACCCCAGCAAACCTGGCACCATGACCAAGGTCAGCAACTCGGCCTACGCCAGCCGTGCCGCCGCCGATGCTGCCGCCAGCGTTGAAGCCGCCAGCAAGGCTGGTGCGAAGGTTCTGGATTTCAACGCCGCTTTGACCAGCGCGTACCTGGTGATGGCTGAGGACACCGTCATGCTGCGCAAACGGCGCGGCGAAATGCGCAAAAAACTGGCCGCTGGCGCCTAAGCACCATGTGCCACACCTGCCCAGCACCGGGTGCGGCACAGCCCCTGCCAGACCAGGTCAGGGCTGTGGCAGCGCACCCATTGAGTCGCCGTGTCATCTTGCAAACGCTGGTGGTCACCGCCAGTGCCCTTGCCACCGGTCAAGCGGCCCACGCCAAGCCAGTCAAACTGCCGGCACCCGGCCCGCGCGACACCTGCCCGGTGTGTGGCATGTTTGTGGCCGCGTACCCGTACTGGATTGCCACCGTGCTGTGGCGAGATGGCCGCGCGGTGCATTTTGACGGGGCCAAAGACTTTTTCAAGTACCTGCATGATTTGAAAAAATACGCGCCGGGCCGGGCGCTGGCCGAAATCAATGCCATGGGTGTCACCGACTACTACGCCACCGGTCGCATCGACGCTGCGCAGGCGTTTTACGTCATCGGCTCGGACGTGCTGGGGCCGATGGGCCACGAACTGGTGCCGCATGACACCCAGGCCGAGGCCAAAGAGTTCATGACCGACCACAGCGGCAAACGCGTGCTGCGCTTTGCAGAAGTCACCCAAGCGATGCTGCTGGGGCTGGACGGCGGCAAGTTCTGATGAACCCTGCCAACGCAGACCAACCCCTGCCCCGGCGCGGCTCCAGCCTGGCTCTGGGTTTTTTGGGCATTCAGCTGCTGGCCTGTCTGGCGGCGCTGGCCCACACTGCCTGGGCGCAACGCCAAGCCGCCCTGCGGCCCAACCTGTCGGCAGCCATGGTGCAGGCGCTGCACCTGACCGACTTGACCCTGTTCACCGAGGCACGCTACACCCGGCACCTGAGCCAAGCCGATGCCTTTTCAGCCTTTCAGGATGGCCCGGTCGCCCTGGAGCACTTCCCGACCGGCTCGCTGGTGATGCCCGAGCGCAGGTTTGCGCCATCGGGCTTTTCCGACGGCAACACTTTGCAATGATGAACTTCGCCCCAGAGCACCCAGAACCATGCCATTCACACCTT
>JBIJDQ010000567.1:0-2669 GCA_044344025.1 Rhodoferax sp. | reverse complement strand
GAGTTCCAGTTTGATGCGCGCCGGGTTGGCACCCGTGGTGTGCAAGGCATGGGCCACCTTGGCCACAAAGTCAGGTTGTGCAAACTGCAAGGCGCTCACGTTCACAGCCAGGGTCCACTTGGCGGTTTGCGGGGCACTGGCCCAGGATTTGGCTTGGGCGCAGGCGCGCTCCAGCACCCATTGGCCCAGCGGCAGAATCAGTTTGCTGGCCTCGGCCAGGGGGATGAATTCGCCGGGTGGCACCAGGCCACGGGTGGCGTGTTGCCAGCGCACCAGCGCCTCGGCCCCGGTGACCACACCATGGCGGTTGACTTGCGGCTGGTAAAAAAGCACAAATTCCTCATGTGCCAACCCGCGGCTGAGGTCGGCCAGGCGCTCGGCATGGGCCAGCACAGCGGCTTGCATGGCGGCGTCAAAAAAGCGCAAGGTGTTGCGCCCGCCGTCTTTGGCCTGGTACAGGGCAATGTCGGCTTGTTTGAGCAACTCGTCCACACTTTGGCTGGCGCCGGTGAACACCACCAGCCCGATGCTGGCGGTGGCATGGTGCTGGGCACCACCCACCCAATAGGTCTGTGACAACACTTGCAACAGGTTTTTTGCGCTGGTTTGCGCCTGTTCAGCGGCAGTGCCGGGTTGCTCACTCAGGCCGCTGAGCAGCAGCACAAATTCATCACCGCCCAAATGTGCCACGGCATCGCCGCCGCGCACCGAGGTTCTCAGCCGCACCGCCACTTGCTTGAGCAACTGGTCGCCAGCCTGCAGACCCTGGGTGTCGTTGATCTTTTTGAAGTCATCCAGGTCCAGCAGCAGCAGGGCGGCATGTTGCCCGGTGCGTGCCGAGTCGGCCAGGGTTTGCGCCATGCGTTCCTTGAGCCAATGGCGGTTGGGCAACTGGGTGAGCTGGTCATAAAACGCCAGCTGGTGGTTCTCGCGCTGGTGTTGCTCCTGCTGGCTGAGGTCGTGGGCAATGGCAATGAAGCTGGTTTGGCCAGCCAGCGGCAGGCGTGAAATGGACATGGCCACGGGAAACACGGTGCCGTCCTTGCGCATGCCCTTCATGGGGCAGTGCCCGTTGTTGACGTTGTCGTGTTGCAGGTGGCCCAGGTGTTTGGTGCGGTACTGCGGGGGCATCAGGTTCAGCATCTGGGTCCCAAGCAACGCCTGTGGCGCATAACCAAAAAGGCTGTTGGCGGCCGGGTTGCAACTCTCGATGATGCCTTGAGCATTGATGCTCATGACCCCGTCAAGCATGCTGTCCAAAATGGCCTGGGTGCGCGCTGCGGTGTCACGCAACTTGGTCTCAGTCTGGTGTTTGTAGAGCGCCATTTCCAGCACGGTGCGCAGGTCACGCTCGGAAAACGGCTTGAGCAGGTAACCATAGGGTTCCACCAGTTTGGCCCGGGCCAGAGTGTCGTCGGCATCAAAGGCGGTTAAAAACACCACCGGTGTGCCAAAGCGCTGGTGCAGGACCTGTGCGGCGCAGATGCCGTCCATTTGACCTGCAAGCTGGATGTCCATCAGCACCAGGTCGGGGTGGTGCTGCTCGGCCAGCAGCAGGGCTTCTTCGCCGTGGGTGGCGTGACCAATGGGCGCATAACCCAGCGCGCCCAATTGCTCAATGATGTCGCGCGCGACGATCATCTCGTCTTCAACGACCAGAATGCGCGGCTTCGGGTTTGTGCCGGTCATGGTATGAGCACGCAACGGCGCATGAGTTTGAAGGTCACCATGGGGGGCAAGCTTAGCCAGCCCCGCGTCGTCAGGCCATCAGGTCAACACCTGAGTTGCGTGTGTGAAACACCTGAGGTGCGGTTTTTGCGTGTGACTCAGATGCCGCCAGCCACCAACCCGGCCCGCATGGCGTGGCGCACCAGGCCGGCCACATCGTGAATGTCGAGCTGTTTCATGAGCTGGCTGCGATGGGTCTCGATGGTTTTGATCGACAGGTCAAGTCGGCGGGCAATGTCTTTGGTGCTTTGGCCTTCGGCAATGAGTTGCAGCACCTCGCGTTGGCGCGGTGTCAGCGTCTGGGCGGGCACCTCTTCATTGCGCAGGCGCTGCACATAGTCAGTCACCACCCCACGTGAGACCGCCGGGCTGAGGTAGGTTTCCCCGCGCAACACGGCAGTAATGGCCAGGTCAAGCTCCATGGGGGCGGAGTCTTTCAGCAAGTAAGCTGAGGCACCGTGGCGCAAGGCCTGGCGCACGTATTCTTCGTTTTGGTGCATGGACAAGATCAGCACCCGAATGTCTGGCCAGGCGCGGGTCAGGCGTGCAGTGGCCTCAATGCCGTTAAGGCCAGGCATGGCAATGTCCATCAGCACCAGTTGCGGTTGCAGTGTTTCGGCCAGGGCCAGCAGCGCCAGACCATCACCGGCTTCACCCACCACCACAATGTTGGGCATGGATTCAAGCAGTTTTCTAAGCCCCGCCCGCACCAGGGTGTGGTCGTCAGCCAATACCACGCGGACCTGGGTCATGGTTTGTCCTCCAGGTTGCGCCAGGGGCATCTGAGTTGCACGGTGCAGCCCTCACCGGGGGTCGAGCCAATGTCAAGGTGTCCGCCGAGCAATGTGGCGCGCTCCTGCATGCCCAACACCCCCAGGCTGCCACCGGCCACGGCACGCTGGTTCATGGCAGCCAGGTCAAAGCCAAGGCCATCGTCCTGC
>JBIJDQ010000568.1:0-2669 GCA_044344025.1 Rhodoferax sp. | reverse complement strand
GCATGGCGCCGATGTCATCCACAAACACCGGTTCAATGCGTCCTGCCACCCGCAGGGCACGGGCCAGACTGCGGCCATCGGCAGCCACAATGGGGGCTTCGCCAGCGGCATACACCTCGGCCAGCAACACCGCATCAGCCTGCGCAATGACCTTGACAAAATCGTCAAAACAGTCGCGCGTGCGGCTAAACCGGTGTGGCTGAAACGCCAGCAGCAAACGCCTGCCGGGGAAAGCCCCGCGCGCCGCAGCCAGGGTGGCGGCCATCTCGACGGGGTGGTGACCATAGTCGTCTACCAACGTGAAGTGGCCTCCGCCATTGGCCGGGCTGACCGGTTGCTCACCGTAAAGCTGGAAGCGTCGGCCAACCCCCTTAAAGTTGGCCAAAGCGCGCAGCACGGCGCCGTCGGCAATGTTCAACTCAACCGCCACGGCAATGGCCGACAAGGCGTTGAGCACGTTGTGCCGACCCGGCAGATTCAGCACCACGTCCATGTCAGGCAACACCACGCCGTTGCGCCGCTGCACGGTGAAGTGCATCTGGCCGTCCACCGCATGCACGTTGATGGCGCGCACCTCCGCGCCTTCATCAAAGCCATAGCTGGTGACGGGGCAGGTGACTTGCGACTGAATTGAGCGCACGGCGGCATCGTCGGTGCACAAAATGGCTGTGCCGTAAAACGGCATCTTGTGCAGAAAATCAACAAAGGCTTTTTTCAGGTTCTCAAAGCTGTGGCCATAGGTTTCCATGTGGTCGGCATCGATGTTGGTCACCACCGCCATCACCGGCAGCAGGTTCAAAAATGACGCGTCTGACTCGTCTGCCTCCACCACAATGTAGTCACCCTGGCCCAGGCGGGCGTTGGCACCGGCACTGTTGAGCCGCCCACCAATCACAAAAGTGGGGTCAAGCCCAGCCTCGGCCAACACGCTGGCAACCAGGCTGGTGGTGGTGGTTTTGCCGTGTGTACCGGCAATGGCAATGCCGGTTTTCAGGCGCATCAGTTCGGCCAGCATCAGGGCGCGGGGCACAACCGGGATGTGTTTGCTCCGGGCGGCGATGACCTCAGGGTTGCTGGCTTGCACGGCGGTGGATGTGACCACCGCATTGGCCCCGGCGATGTTGCTGGTGGCATGGCCAATGTAGGTTTGGATGCCCAATGCGTGAAGGCGTTGCAACGTGGCGCTGTCAGACTGGTCAGAGCCTGAGATGGTGTAACCCAGGTTGAACAGCACCTCGGCAATGCCGGACATGCCGACACCACCGATGCCGACAAAGTGGATGTGTTTGATGGCGTGTTTCATAGGGTCTGGTTAATTGGGGTCAGATTCCAATTAATTTGGTTTGGGTTGATGTGTTGCTGGGGGCGGCAACAGCAAAAGAGGTGCATCATGATGTCAACTCCTCACAAGCCGCCACAAGACACCCCGTTGCATCAATTTTTTGCATCTTTTTGGCCTCTAGTGCTTGTTGTATAAGCACAGAGCGCTCTGTATTTTGAAGCAATTCAGCCAGCAAAGAGACCGTCAAATCTCGCTGCTGTACCAAGCTGGCAGCGCCGCCATCCGCCAAAAACCGCGCATTGGTGGTCTGGTGGTCATCTACCGCGAAGGGGAAAGGCACAAACAGGGCGGCTGCACCGACTGCCGCCATCTCGGTCACCGTGCTGGCACCGGCGCGGCAAATCACCAGATCGGCATCGGCAAAGGCTTGGGCCGTGTCGTCAATAAAAGGCGTCAAGGTGGCCTGCACACCTGCCGCCGCGTAGTTGGCGCGCAGGGCATCGATTTGTTTGGCACCACTTTGGTGGATGACTTCGGGGCGGCTTGCCGCAGGTATTAGCGCCAATGCTTGTGGCACCACCTCGTTCAAGGCTTTGGCACCCAGGCTGCCACCGACCACCAAAACCTTCAGCGGCCCGGTGCGTCCGGTGAAACGCTCTGCTGGGCTGGGCTGGTTCAAAAAGGCTGCACGCAAAGGATTACCTACCCACTGTGCCCCCTTGATCACGTTGGGAAACGCAGTAAACACCCGGTCAGCCACACCCGCGAGAACCTTGTTGGCCATGCCTGCCACCGAGTTTTGTTCATGCAGCACGAGCGGTTTGCCCAGCAGCACACCCATCATGCCGCCAGGGAAAGTGATGTAGCCTCCCAGACCCACCAGCACGTCAGGCTTGACCCGGCGCACCACAGAGATGCTTTGCCAAAACGCTTTCAACAAGCGCATGGGCAGCAAGGCCACGGTGAGCAAGCCCTTGCCGCGCAGTCCACCAAAATCAATGGCTTCAAACACAAACCCTTGCGGTGGTACCAACTGGCTCTCCATGCTGGGATGCTGGGGTGAGCCTGTGCCACCGAGCCAGTGCACGCGCCATCCCTTGTCACGCAGGGCATGTGCTACGGCCAGGCCCGGGAAGATGTGGCCGCCCGTGCCGCCCGCCATGATCAGGGCGCACTTGCTCATACACGGCCTCCGTGCATCAGCCATGCCGCTGGCGCGTCCTGCTGAGCTTCGCTCAGGGTCCGATTTTGGTGAAACCGAACACTCATACACGGCCTCCGTGCATGAGTGTTCGGTTTTCTTTGTCTATGCGCAGCACCACGGCAATGGCGGCGAGGTTGATCAGGATGGCTGAGCCGCCGTAACTCATGAGGGGCAGGGTCAGGC
>JBIJDQ010000566.1:0-2670 GCA_044344025.1 Rhodoferax sp. | reverse complement strand
GTGCGCTGGTCTGCGGTGTAGGCCGCGTGTGAGGTATTGAAGGGCAAACTGACCAAAGTCTCGACACCGCCCAGGCTGGTGGCTTGGCGCATCAGGTGCAGACTGTTCAGCAATTTGAGCGCTGCCGCGTCACTTTCTACGGCAAAGGCGATCATGCCGCCCATGTTGTTTAGCAAGCGCTTGGCCAAGGCATGGTCGGCGTGGTCAGGCAAGCCGGGGTAGTGCACCTCACGCACCTTGGCGTGTGTTTGTAGGTACTCTGCCACCGCTTGTGCGCCTTCGGCGTGCGCCCGCATGCGCAGCGGCAATGTCTTGAGACTGCGCTCCAGCAAAAAGCAGGCATGCGGGTCCAGGCAACCGCCAAATGCCAACAGACGCGGCCAGATGGGGTCGATATGTTTGCGCGCGCCCATCGCTACCCCGGCGACCAGGTCACTGTGGCCATTGAGGTACTTGGTGCACGAGTGCACCACCACATGCGCACCATGCTCCAGCGGATGCATGCCCAGTGGCGTGGTGAAGGTGGCATCCACCACAAAACGCAGCTTGTGCTTTGCCGCAAGCTGACCGAGTGCGGGTACATCCACCACCTTGAGCAGCGGGTTGGTGACGGTCTCGAAATACAGCAGCATGGTGTTGGGCTGAATGGCCGCCTCTATAGCCGCCAGATCGCGCGGGTTCACATAGCTCACCGAAAACCCGAGCGAAGGCAGCTCGTGGTGAAACAGGTTGTAGGTGCCTCCATACAACTCGTTGGAGGCCACCACGTGCGCACCCTTGTCCAGCATCGACAACACCGTGGCCGAGATCGCCGCCATGCCGCTGGAAAAGACAATCGCCGACTCTGCACCTTCGAGTGCAGCCAGCTTCTCCTGCACCGCCCACTGGCTCGGGTTGCCGTAGCGGGTGTAGATGAAGCGGTCACGGGCGTAGCCCGCTTCAACCGCCTGGTATTGGTCATCACCCAGAATGAAGGTGCTGGTCTGATAAATGGGCGTACCCACCGCGCCGGTGGTCGGATCGTCGTGCGTTCCCGCATGCACCGCCGTGGTGGATGGCTGCCAGTTGGCTGGCGCATCGCCATGGCCCGAGAGTCGCAATGAGGGTCCGCTTTGGCGCTTGCGCGTCATCTCATTAACCCATGCCACTTGCCCTACACCCGGCGAAGCGGTGTGGGGGTCGCCCTTGATTGGATTGGCCATATTAGTTCCCGTTGCAGTGGTTGAGTTTGTCTTACCAAGAGAATTTTGAACTCAGTAAATGGGACAAAACTCGCTATTTTGAGTGTCAATCAACCAATTAATGGAACAATGCTCCTATTTCAATGGTTAATAAGGTGTTTTATGCCTTTAGATATTCAGAAATTGGACGCAGTGGATAAAAAGCTGCTGAGCGCCTTGCAAAGCAACGCGCGCACCACGGTGGGCGAGCTTGCAGAACTGGTGTCACTCTCCCAGTCGCCGTGCTGGCGGCGCGTCAAACAGCTAGAAGAATCTGGCTTGATCGAAGGCTATTGCGCGCGTCTGAACCGGCAGAAGTTGGGCTACGGGGTCACCGGCTTCGTTCAATTGCAGATGGACAATCACACCCCACAGGCCGCCGAGTCGTTCGAGCGCGCCGTGGTGGCGTTGCCGCAAGTGCTGTCGTGCCACAACCTGTCGGGGCGTTATGACTACCAGCTGGAAGTGGTTGGGGTCGATCTGGAATCGTTTGCGGAATTTGTTCGCACCCACATTCGGGCGCTGCCCGGGGTGCGGGAGATTTCGACTAGCTTTTCATTGAAAGAAGTCAAACGGGCGGGTGCGTTGCCGATCGCATAGCTCCGTACATTTTCCAGCAATTTCATTCAACGGCAAGTAACGGGAAAGAATTGTTGAAGAGCCATCGTCTGCAGCGGGCACGCTGCCGAATGTCACGAACGGCTTCTGACGGGCGATGAATTGAGTAACCCGTAAGCTGACTATCGTGACCGGCAACAACGGGTCTATTCTTGACGGTCACAGAACGTTCAACCAGTTTTTCGGGCCTATACCGGCTACAGACCTGCATTTGAAGGTCTGCCTTGGCGAACCCAAACGTTGCGTCGGGACTATTTTTTCGAAACGAGCATCGTTTTCAAATCAGCGAACGGATTGAAAGTTGCCGCCGACACGGTGTTTCCACGATCACTGCGCCCCTCCATGTCTTTGACTTTCGAATGTTCGTTTTCGTGACAGTAGGTGCACAGTAACTCCCAATTGTGGCCATCAGGTGGGTTGTCGTGGTGGTTATTGTTCTTGTGATGCACTTCAAGCAATTGAAGATTGGCATGATCGAAGGTGCGCGCGCACCGTCCACAGACCCAGGGAAACAGTTTCAAAGCTTGCGCCCGGTAACCCTGCTCCCTTGTTTCGGCGCTGCGTCGCGCCTCAAGTACAAGGCGATCAAGACGCTCATTGGTTTTTGTCATCGCAGCCAATGCCTTTCAGTTGAGAGAACAGTTTTGAGCTTATGACGAAATCCGGAGATTTGTAAACCTTAAATGTCCACTTGGCAAGAACACAGTTCCGCGTCACCTATGAATTTGGTTTCACCTGCGACCTGACATGCTGCAACAGTCCCTCGCTGGCGTCTTCCGCAAGGTCCAACAGGTGTTCAAAGTCATCTGAGTTTCCATAGAAAGGGTCAGGC
>JBIJDQ010000564.1:0-2677 GCA_044344025.1 Rhodoferax sp. | reverse complement strand
GCGTTTCCGCGAAGCGTGCAAAAAATCCTTGCGCTCACGCGGGACGTGGCTTGCGCGCCTCGGGACCTGGTGCGGGTGATTGAAAAAGACCCGGTGGTCACGGTTCAGGTCTTGCGTGTGGTCAACTCGTCTTATTACAGCCTGTCCAAACAGATCACCTCCATTGATCATGCGGTGGTTTTTTTGGGCTTCAACACACTAAAGAACCTGGCTCTCAGCATTGCCGCCGTTGGCATGTTGCCCAGTGGCCACACAGCAAGTTTTGACGGCTCGCGTTACCTGTTGCACTCCCACACCACCGCATCGGTGGCCCGGCAACTGGCGCAACGTTTGCCGTTGGCCGACGTGCACGATTGCTTTATTGCGGGCCTACTGCACGATTTTGGCAAAGTGGTGGTGGCGCAGTTTATGCCACAGGAGTTCCGCAAAGCACTGGAGATGAGTTTATGGCAGGGCATTGCCCTGCACCAGGCCATCGTCGAGGTGATTGGGGTCGATCACGCTGCTATTGGGGCGATGTTGGCTGAAAAATGGCGCTTTGCACCCGGTCTGGTTGACACCATTCGTCACCAGCACACCCCCGAGCAGTGTGACACTGACATGATGGCCTGTGTGGTGGCCGCCGACCAG
Organism: Rhodoferax sp.; assembly: GCA_044344025.1. Taxonomy (GTDB): domain Bacteria; phylum Pseudomonadota; class Gammaproteobacteria; order Burkholderiales; family Burkholderiaceae_C; genus Rhodoferax. The sequence continues at coordinate 2,047 of JBIJDQ010000564.1, read as the reverse complement.
ATCAGCAAGCGCCTGGGGGTAGACTTTTGTGGAAGCCCGGTTTTGCGGGAGTTGCCCGACACGGTGGTGGCCCGCCTTGGCGGTAAGATTGAAGACCTGCAAGCCAGCCTGGGCAACATCAGCCCCTTGATGCAGGAGACAACCTTGTTTGCCAATCTGTAAGGGCACAAACAGCCTAATGGAGCTCCAAAGACATGAGTGAAGACAACACGGTTGCGATGGACTATGCCCTAGGTGCTACGGTTTTGTGTGTGGACGATGAGCCCGGTATTTTGTCGGCATTGCGCCGATTGTTTCGCGCCAAAGGTTTTCAGGTGCAATTGGCCCAGAGTGGCCAGGCCGGTCTGGCGATGCTGGAGGCTCAGCCCTTTGATCTGGTGATCTCCGACATGCGCATGCCCGAGATGGATGGCGTGGTCTTTTTGGAGCAGGTCCGCCTGCGTTGGCCAGACACCATGCGCCTGTTGCTCACTGGTTTTGCCGACATCTCCTCAATCATGGGGGCCATCAACAAGGGTGAAATTTACCGCTACATTGCCAAGCCCTGGGACGACAACGACATCTTGTTGATCGTGCGGGGTGCCTTGCAGCACCGCATGATGCTCATGGAGCAGCGGCGGCTTCAGTTGCTGGTGCAGCAGCAAAACGAAGAGTTGAAGGTCCTCAACGCCAGCCTTGAGTTGCGTGTTCAGGCCCGCACCCAGGAGTTGCGCCAAGCCAATGAGCGCATGAAAGGCAATTTCGTCACGTCCATCAAGGTGTTCACGTCCCTGATCGAAATTCGCCACAGCAACCTGGCAGGACATGCTCGCCGTGTGGCTGACATGGCACGGCGCATCAGCATCCAGATGGGCCTGGACAGCAAGCTGGGACAAGAGATTTTTGTCGCCGGCTTGTTGCATGAGATTGGCAAGGTGGGTTTTGAAGACGAGTTGCTCGACACCCCGGTGGTCATGTTGAATACCCGCCAGTTGGAGGCGTTTCGCAAGTACCCAGCCATTGCCGAAGCCGTGCTGATGCCGCTTGAAGAGCTCAAGGGGGCAGTTGAAATTATCAAAAACCATCTGGAGCGTTTTGACGGTGGCGGCTATCCGCGCAGACTCTGCGAGGAGGAGATTCCGATAGGTGCGCGAATTTTGTCGGTGGCCAGTGACTATGACAGCCTGCAACTCGGGCTGATTGGTCAGCGCAAACTCGATGCCCGCCAGGCCCGCGACGTGATAGTGCAGGGCAGTGGCAGGCGTTTTGACCCCAGGGTCGTGGATGCGTTTGTGGTGTTGCACGGTGGCAAGTCACGCGAGCAGGTCAAAAAAGAGCAACAGGCTGAGCGCACCGTGTCGGCGCACGACTTGCAGCCAGGCATGGTGCTGTCGCGCGACCTGATCACCCCGAGTGGTTTGCTCATGCTCACCGCCGGGCACGTGTTGGACGATGCCGTGATCAAGAAGATCACCGATTTTGAGCGATCCACAGACCTGCGGCTGACCGCCGACGTGTGGTGTGACCCTGCCGCTGGTAGCAGGCAAGTGAAGTGACAGAACTTTTTCCGCAAGGAGAAGAACCATGCAACTGATGGCCTGGAGTCCCCACTTCGAGACAGGACTGGAACTGGTTGACAACCAGCACCGTGCACTGGTTGACATGGTCAACCTGGCGGCACCGCACCTGGCCGTGAACGATGCGGTGGCCAAGCGTGCTGTCGGGCCGCTGCTGGACAAGCTGACGCGTTACGCCCTGGTGCATTTTCGGGACGAAGAGCAATTGATGGCGCAAAAAAAGATGGCGGGTGATTACCTGGTGCACCACCATCAGACGCACCAGGCGTTTGTGGATGAGTTGACCCAAATGCGGCATCAGTACGAGGAGGATGGCAATCTCTCGGGTCCCGAGTTGTTGCGTTTTTTGGGCAGTTGGCTTAGCTTTCATATTTTGGTGGAAGACCAACGCATGGCCGCCCAGATCAAGGACATGGACGCTGGACAGACCGCAGCGCAAGCTTATGAGCGGGTGAACCACCCCCAGGATGGTGCGCATGCGGTGTACACCA
>JBIJDQ010000562.1:0-2686 GCA_044344025.1 Rhodoferax sp. | reverse complement strand
GACACAGATGGACCATGTCACCCAACAAAACGCGGCCTTGGTCGAAGAAATGGCCGCTGCTGCCAGCAGTCTTAAGTCCCAGGCACAGGAGTTGGTGCAAACCGTGGCAGTGTTCAAACTGGGGGCGGACGAAGGTCAACACAGCCTGGCGCACCCTGTCACGGCGGCGGTTCGGGCGCACCCGCCCAAAGCCAGCAACTTCAAAGGTGCAGACCGCCGCGCAGTTGGCACACCCAAAGGGGCCGCAGCGCGTGGCCACACCTCGGCACCCAGCCGCCCAAGACCAGCCAAAGCGGCCTCATTGGCAGCGCCTGCCGCCAAACCCACAGCGCAGGCCAGTGCTGGCGACGAGGGGGATTGGGAAACCTTTTAACTGTTTAAATGCTATTAAATAGATAGCTACTTACGCAATACACACAAGCAGTACAGGCTAAAAACTTATAAATTATCAGAATTCAGGTGTGTCCGCCATCTCTGGCTCGCGTCCGGTCACCACCGCCAGCACGGCGACCCCATACGCATCAAGTTTGCGCGCACCAATGCCGCTGATGCCTTGCAGTTCGGCCAGCGACTGCGGCGCGCTTTGGGCAATGGCGGCCAGGGTGGCATCGTGAAAAATCACATAGGCGGGCAGATTATGTGCCTTGGCGACCTCAAAACGCCAAGCTTTCAGCGCGGCAAATCGGCTTTGGCCCAGGGTATCCATCGCCAGCGGTGCCTTGGGCGTGGTGCCAGTGGGCGTGCGGCGGGCCTTGCGCTCTGCTGTGGCCGCCAATGACACCCGCAGGCGCACCTGAACATCCCCTTTGAGCACCGCACGTGAGGCCTCGGTGAGTTTCAGTGTGTTGAAGGCTTGCGCATCGACCGCCACCGCGTCAATCGCCACCAACTGGCGCAACACGGCGCGCCATTGGGGTTCCGTCAGGTCCGCACCAATGCCAAAGGTACTCAAAGCGGAATGGCCGTATTGCGTCACCTTGTCGGTGACCTTGCCACGCAAAATGTCCATCATATGGCCGGAACCAAAGCTGATGCCGCTCATCTGCTGCACACGGTAGATGGTGGACAGCAGTTTGCGCGCCGCGTCGGTGGCATCCCACACGGCTGGTGGGTGCAGGCAGTTGTCGCAGTTGCCGCACGGTTGGCTGGGTTCGTCAAAGTAGCGCAGCAAACGCACCCTGCGGCAGTCGGTGGCCTCGGCCAGGCCCAGCAAAGCCTCCAGTTTGCCGCGCAGGCCTTGTTTGAATTCTTCGGCCGCCGGGCTCTCGTCAATCATGCGGCGCTGGTTCACCACGTCTTGCAGGCCATAACACATCCAGGCATCAGCGGCCTGCCCGTCACGCCCTGCCCTGCCAGTTTCCTGGTAGTAGCCTTCGATGTTTTTTGGCATGTCCAGGTGCGCCACAAAACGCACATCGGGCTTGTCAATGCCCATGCCAAAGGCAATTGTGGCCACCATCACCACACCTTCAGTGCGCAAAAACTGGTCCTGGTTGGCTTGGCGAACTTTTGAGTCCAACCCGGCGTGGTAAGGCAGCGCGGCAATGCCCTCGTCACACAACAGGTCGGCAATGTCTTCGACCCGTTTGCGTGACTGGCAATACACAATGCCCGCGTCGCCCATGTGTTCATCGCGAATAAAACGCAGCAACTGCTGCGTGGCATCGCGTTTTTCGACAATGGTGTAACGGATGTTGGGGCGGTCAAAACTACTCACAAACAGCCGGGCATCCTGCAACTGCAGGCGCTCAATGATGTCGGCCCGGGTCAGTGCATCTGCCGTGGCGGTGAGTGCAATGCGCGGCACTTTTGAGTAGCGCTCGTGCAACACCGTCAGTGCCCGGTACTCGGGTCGGAAGTCGTGGCCCCATTGGCTCACGCAATGGGCTTCGTCAATGGCAAACAGGCTTAAGCAGCCGCGTTCTTGCAAGGAGTCCATCTGCGCCAAAAACCGTGGCGTGTTGATGCGCTCTGGTGCGGCGTACAGCAGGGTGATGTTGCCCTGCACCAGCCGCCGCTCGGTGTCCGAGGCCTCCTGCATGGACAGGGTGGAGTTTAAAAACGCCGCGCTCACCCCGGCTTCGTGCAGCGCACCCACTTGGTCGTGCATGAGCGCAATCAGGGGCGAAATCACCACGGTGATGCCCAGTCCGGCCTCTTGGCGGGCAATGGCCGGAATCTGATAACACAGGCTTTTGCCGCCGCCCGTCGGCATCAGCACCAAGGCATCGCCACCCGCCGTGACGTGTTCGATGATGTCGTGCTGTGGCCCCCTGAAATGCGGGTAGCCAAAAACCGTTTGGAGTATGGATTCGATGGACAAAACTTTTTGCTACGTTAAATGTAGCTACTAACGCTTACCAGATAAGCACCAGAGGCCGATTTGACTCAAGACTGCTGCCAGGGCAGGCCGTCATAACGCCAACCACACTCGGTCGAGCGGTGGCCGTGCTCATCGGGCTCGCCTTCAAAGCCGTCCAGCACGTTGATCACTTGGGTAAACCCGGCTTTTTCAAGCGCTATGCCCGCGTCAACCGAGCGCAGGCCACTGCGGCAAATCACCAGCACAACCTGGTCACGCCCCTTGGCGATTTCTTCAACCGCAGCCACAAACCGGGCCGCGTCCGCCTTGTAATCAGGAAACTCATACCAGGCAATATTGACCACACCGGGCGGGTAGCCGACG
>JBIJDQ010000563.1:0-2686 GCA_044344025.1 Rhodoferax sp. | reverse complement strand
AAATGTTTTCGGACTAAAATTCATCGCACTATTTGAAGCGTGCGTACCAACCACTTTCTGGCAGCAGCACATCCCAAACACCCCGGAGATTTTCAAGCATGTACCAACACATCAAGGTTCCCACTGAAGGAAAAAAAATTACGGTCAATGCGGACATGTCTTTGAATGTTCCGGATCAGCCGATCATCCCGTTCATTGAGGGGGATGGAACCGGTATGGACATAACGCCTGTGATGCTGAAGGTCGTTGACGCGGCGGTGGCCAAGGCATACGGAGGTACAAAAAAAATTCACTGGATGGAGGTTTATGCCGGCGAAAAATCGACCAACGTCTATGGACCGGATGTTTGGCTGCCTGAAGAGACCCTGGCCGCCATTCGTGAATATGTGGTGTCCATCAAAGGGCCGTTGACCACACCGGTGGGTGGGGGTATCCGGTCGCTCAATGTGGCATTGCGCCAGGAGTTGGACCTGTATGTCTGTTTGCGTCCGATCCAGTATTTCGACGGCGTACCCAGCCCCGTTAAAGAACCCCACAAGACCAATATGGTGATCTTTCGTGAAAATTCGGAAGACATTTACGCCGGCATCGAATTTGAAGCAGAGTCTGAAAAGGCTAAAAAACTCATCAAGTTTTTGCAAGAAGAGATGGGCGTCAAGAAAATCCGCTTCCCGAACACGTCTGGTTTAGGCGTAAAGCCTGTATCGCGCGAAGGAACCGAGCGCCTTGTACGCAAAGCGATCCAGTACGCCATTGATAACGATAAACCCAGCGTGACGGTGGTGCACAAGGGCAACATCATGAAATACACCGAGGGTGCCTTTCGCGACTGGGCCTATGGCCTGGCGCAAAAAGAGTTCGGTGCCGAGCCGATCGACGGCGGACCATGGTGTCGTTTGAAAAACCCCAAGACCGGCAGAGAAATCGTGATCAAAGACAGTATCGCGGACGCGTTCTTGCAGCAGATTCTGTTGCGTCCTGCCGAATACAGCGTCATCGCTACCTTGAACCTCAATGGCGACTATGTGTCCGACGCCCTGGCTGCACAGGTGGGTGGAATAGGCATTGCGCCCGGTGCCAATTTGAGCGACACCATTGCCATGTTTGAAGCGACGCATGGCACTGCACCCAAATATGCGGGCAAAGATTACGTCAACCCGGGTTCCGAAATTCTTTCCGCTGAAATGATGTTGCGGCACATGGGCTGGATAGCGGCGGCGGATTTGATCATCAGCTCCATGAAGAAATCCATCAACAGCAAAAAGGTAACCTACGACTTTGCGCGCCTGATGGATGGCGCAACCCAAGTCAGTTGTTCCGGATTCGGGCAGGTCATGATTGACCACATGTAGCCGGTTCTAAGGCAGCCTCTGCGCTGCTTCAAAGAATGACCGTTTTGACCTGCAGGTTGAAGCGGTTTTTTTTCGGGTGGGCAGCCACGATCAGGTCGGGTCGATAGAATGAAACGATGGCAACCAAATTACCCGTAAACCCTCCCCATATGCCGGTGCAGCCGCCGGATGTCAAAGACAGTGGCGCGGTGGTGCTGGAACGACGCACGCAAAAGGCCAAGCCGCCGCAGATGTACCAGGTGCTCATGCTCAATGACGACTACACACCGATGGAGTTTGTGGTGGTAGTGATCCAGGAGTTTTTCGGAAAGGATCTGGAAGCTGCCACGCGCATCATGTTGAAAATACATCTCGACGGCAAGGGCGTATGTGGCGTGTATTCCCGCGATGTTGCAGCCACCAAGGTTGATCAGGTGCTGGAAGCGGCGAATAAGGCAGGTCATCCACTGAAATGCATCAGTGAGCCGGTTGATTAATCGCCGCATGGCCGCAACTGCGCAACGCATCAGCAAAAAATTGATTACAGTGAACCCCAACGCAAGGCTAAAGGAAATTACATGATCGCCCAAGAACTGGAAGTTAGCTTGCACATGGCATTTGTGGAAGCGCGTCAGCAGCGCCACGAATTCATCACCGTGGAGCACTTGTTGTTGGCTCTGCTGGACAACCCCAGCGCCGCCGAAGTATTGCGCGCTTGTGCGGCCAATATTGACGATTTACGCAAGTCCCTGTCCAACTTTATTCGCGACAACACGCCTCAAGTGGCTGGCGCGGATGATGTAGACACCCAGCCAACCCTTGGTTTTCAGCGCGTTATTCAGCGCGCCATCATGCATGTGCAGTCCACGGGCAGCGGCAAGAAGGAAGTGACCGGAGCCAATGTGCTGGTAGCCATCTTTGGGGAAAAAGACTCCCACGCGGTGTACTACTTGCATCAGCAAGGTGTGACCCGGCTGGACGTGGTGAACTTCATTGCCCACGGCATCAAGAAAAATGATCCTCCTGAGGCTACGAAAAGCAGTGAAGCGCAGTCTGAATCCACTGAAGAGGGGGCTGAGAAAGCCGAAAAAGCCTCTCCTTTGGAGCAATTTACCCAGAATCTGAATCAGTTGGCCAAAGACGGCAAGATCGACCCGCTTATCGGGCGTGAATACGAGGTGGAGCGGGTCATTCAGATTTTGTGCCGCAGGCGCAAAAATAACCCGTTGCTGGTGGGGGAGGCCGGCGTCGGGAAAACGGCGATTGCCGAAGGCTTGGCCTGGCGTATTTCCCAATCGGATGTCCCAGAGGTGTTGGCTGGGGCGGTGGTGTATTCATTGGACATGGGCGCCATG
>JBIJDQ010000560.1:0-2688 GCA_044344025.1 Rhodoferax sp. | reverse complement strand
GCAGCCCACGCCTACAAGCCAAGTCTGACTCGTTTTGAGCGCGCTGCCATCCTGAACCGCGCAGCGTCCCTCGTCAGCCAGCGACTGGACGAGGTGGCGCAACTCATCACAGCCGAGTCCGGCCTGTGTATCAAGGATGCGTTGTACGAGGCGGGTCGCGTCAGCGACGTGTTGCTGTTTGGGGCCTCCGAATGCCTGAAAGACGATGGCCAGATTTTTAGTTGTGACCTGACACCGCACGGCAAAAAACGCCGCGTCTACACCCAGCGTGGCCCGTTGTTGGGAGTGATCACCGCCATCACCCCTTTCAATCACCCAATGAACCAGGTGGCACACAAAGTGGTTCCCAGCATTGCCACCAACAACCGCATGGTGCTCAAACCCTCTGAAAAAGTGCCGTTTTCGGCCTTGCTCTTTGCCGACATTCTGTATGAGGCGGGCCTCCCGCCAGAAATGCTGAGTGTCATCACGGGTGACCCACGCGAGATTGCCGATGAGTTGATCACCAACGAACACGTCGATCTGGTCACCTTCACCGGTGGTGTGGCGATTGGCAAATACATCGCGGGCAAAGCCGGTTACCGGCGCATGGTGCTGGAGCTGGGTGGCAATGACCCGATCATCGTGATGGAAGACGCGGACATCGACGAGGCATCCACGCTGGCAGTGCAGGGCAGCTACAAAAACTCGGGTCAACGTTGCACAGCGGTCAAACGCATGTTGGTGCACGAGGCCGTGGCGGACCAGTTTGTTGAGCAGGTGCTGGCCAAGACCCGCACCTGGGCGTTTGGGGACCCGACGGACAAGGCCAATGACATGGGCACGGTGATTGACGAGCCCGCTGCACGGTTTTTCGAGAGCCGGGTCAACGAAGCGGTAGCACAGGGAGCCAAGTTGTTGGTTGGCAATGTCCGCCAAGGTGCCTTGTATTCGCCCACTGTGCTGGACCGGGTGTTGCCCCAGATGCTGGTCGCCAAAGAAGAAACCTTTGGCCCGGTGTCGCCCATCATTCGTTTTAAAAATATTGACGAGGCGATTGCCATCAGCAACGGCACGGCCTATGGCTTGTCCAGCTCGGTGTGCACCAACCGGCTGGACTACATCACCCGTTTCATCAGCGACTTGCAGGTCGGCAGTGTCAATGTGCGGGAGGTGCCGGGTTACCGGCTGGAACTCACCCCGTTTGGTGGCATCAAGGACTCTGGTCTAGGTTACAAGGAAGGGGTTCAGGAAGCCATGAAGAGCTTTACCAATCTCAAAACCTATTCACTGCCCTGGGTGTGATTCCATCTCAAAATCATCCGTGTCGTTGTTACTTCGCCTTGTCCTCCCAATGCACCGCAAGATGCATTGGGACACGCGTTTGCACTGCCTGCGGCTTCGCGCCTAGACACAAATGATTTGGAAAGGGAATATGTTGAAGAACAGCGCCTATACGCCCACCGCCATGCGGCCATTCTGGCTGGAGCAAGCGTTGTTCAAGGACGGTGATCTGGCACCCGCCTTGCAAGGTGAGCAGACTGCCGACATTTGCATTGTGGGTGGGGGCTACACCGGCTTGTGGACCGCCATTCAAACCAAGCTGCAAAACCAGGCGCTGAACATTGTGATTTTGGAGGGTGACCTGTGTGGTGCCGGGGCCAGCGGCCGCAATGGCGGTTGTGTGTTGACTTGGTCGGCCAAGTTTTTTACCCTTCGCAAGCTGTTTGGTGAGGCTGAGGCCGTGCGGCTGGTCAAGGCTTCTGAAGCCGCCGTGCAACACATTGACGACTTTTGCCAGGCCCACGGCATTGACGCTGAACTGCGCCATGATGGCACGTTGTACACCGCCACCAACCCGGCGCAAATCGGCCAGCTTGAGCCGGTGATCAAGGCGCTGGAGGCTTGTGGCATTCAGTCTTATTACGCCATGACTCCCCAGGACGTGGCAAGGCGCTCTGGCTCAGGCAAAAACCTCGCGGGTGTGTTTTCACCCTTTGCCGCCACGGTGCAGCCGGGCAAACTGGTGCGTGGTCTTCGTCGAGTGGCGCTGCAAATGGGCATTAGGATTTACGAGCGCAGCCCGATGCTGGGTTTTAGCGCCGGGCATCCGGTGGTGGTGCAAACACCCGGCGGCAGTGTCAAGGCGAATCAGTTGGTACTGGCCACAAATGCCTGGATGGCCGGCATGTTCAAGCCGTTTGAGCGCAGCATCGCCATCGTGTCGAGTGACATGGTGATCACGGAGAGGTGCCCAGAGCTGTTGCGCGCCACCAGGTTGACAGACGGCGTGTCGGTGCTCGACTCACGCACCTTTGTTTACTACTACCGCAGCACGCCAGATGGTCGCCTGATGCTGGGCAAAGGTGGCAATACCTTCGCCTATCAGGGGCGCATGCACCCCGTGTTTGACCAGCGTTCACAGTACGAGGCGGAACTGACGCAAGCGTTACACGCGTTTTTTCCATCACTTGCCACCGTGCCGATCACAGCCAGTTGGAATGGCCCGTCAGACCGTTCGGTGACGGGTTTTCCATTTTTTGGCCGGTTGAACGGGGCACCGCACATTTTTTACGGCTTTGGTTACTCCGGCAATGGGGTTGGCCCAAGTTCAGACATCCTGACCCGCACTGGGAGGGCACCTGTTAATTTCCGGAAGTTCTGTGGCACAAATTGAACAGAATATTTCTTGAATCCGGGGTAAAGTTT
>JBIJDQ010000561.1:0-2688 GCA_044344025.1 Rhodoferax sp. | reverse complement strand
GCGAAACACCTGAGGACACCTTGGCGGTCGACGATGCCGTGCTGCTTTTTCCCTGTTTTCGCGGTATTGGCCGCAGTCCCATGGCGGGCGTTTCGTCTGATCCCAATTTCCATGTTCTGCACAATATCCAGGATCGGCAGCGCTACATACTCGGTGGCTGCGTGGAAGACCTGTGGCTGGCGGTTTCCGCACTGCTTGCGCTTTTCCCGGAAGTGGCTGGCCGTGTGGCGTATTCGGGCATCAGCTTTGGTGGTGGCATCGGGGCGCTAGCTGTGCCGTGGGATTCCCGTATTGGGCGTGTTCACCTCCATGTACCCACCTTTGGCCATCAGGCGCTGCGCCTGACGCTCCCCAGCATTGGCAGTGGCGAGGCTGTACGCGCCTTTGAGCGCCAACACGGGTTTCACGCAATCGACACATTGGCCTATTACGATGCCGCCAGTGCTGCGCGTCACCTGCACATCCCTGCGCTGGTGGCTGCAGCCCTATTCGACCCGGTTGTGCCGCCGCCTGGGCAGTTTGCCATCTTCAACGCCATTCCAAAGCCGCTCCGACGTTTGTTTGTGTTGCAAGCAGGTCACTTTGAATACGCTGACAAGCAACACCAGATGCTGCAATTGAACCAGGAGCTCGCCAGCTTTTTTATTGAATCCTGATGGCCCAAGGAGGTGCCAGCGTATGCACCGCGAGTATTACCGCTGGCACAGCCACCGCTTGCATCGCGACATGGAGTTGCTGGTATTTGGTCATGCGGGTGCAAAAGTGATGGTTTTTCCGACCCGCGATGGCAGCTTTCATGAATATGAAGATCTGCGCATTGTCCATTGCCTTGCAGAAAAAATTGATGCAGGGCAATTGCAGCTCTGGTGTCTGGACAGTATTGCCTCGGAGACTTTTTATTGCTCTTGGCGTCACCCCGCTGACCGCATCCGGCGTCACGCCCAGTATGAGGAATACGTCCTCAATGAGGTGATGCCGCTAATGCAGCAGAAAAACGCTCACCCCTGTACCATGGCCCACGGCTGTAGCCTTGGCGCATTTCTGGCCGCCAATATGGCTTTTCGCCATCCCCAGCACTTTCAGAAGCTGGTGGCGTTTTCGGGGCGCTATGACCTGACCTTGAATGTTGAAGCCTTTTACGACCTGCTTGGTGGCTACTACGATGAAAACGTCTATTTCCACACACCCAGCCATTTTTTGGTCAATCTGAATTGTGATGAGCAACTGACTCAACTGCGACGGATGGACATTGTCATGGCGGTCGGCACGGAGGATCCCTTTTTGCACAACAACAGGCAGTTAAGTGACATCTTGCACGACAAGGGCATACGCAACAAGCTTCACGTATGGGAAGGACGTGCCCACCGTGGCCAATACTGGCGGCAGATGGCATCGTTGTATGTTTAGTTTGCTAAAAAACCAACCGTAAAAACTGAAAGCCCAGACTTTGACAAGCGACCCGTTGAAGTTGAACCGGCCCAGGCCTTCTCATATGTTACGTTTTTTATAGCAAACAATCAAGCTCAGTAAAGCACTTCAGGTCAATTCGGCTTAAAAATTCGGCATCTAGGCACAGCGCCTTCGAAAAACACGCTTTTCATGTCGGTGCGGTGCCAAACCGCTTGCTTCATCTCCCTAACCAACCCTTTGCCACCTAAGACGACAAGCCCGGGCTGGCCACCCATTGCCCGGCCTTGTCCACCAGCAACACCTCCACACCCCAAGTTTTGGCGGTTTGCAGGGCACGGGCTTTGCCCGCCACAAACATCACTTTGGTCAACGCATCCGCCAACGCGGCACTGCTGGCCAGCACAGTGACGCTGGCCACCTGTGCGGGGGAGCGCCCGGTATGCGGGTCAAAAATGTGGTGGTGCCGGAAGTCTGGCGTGAAAAACGTCTGGTTGTCCGCCGAGGTGGCCACACATTGACCGCTGACGGCAATGGCTTTAATCAGCTTGTCTTCGTCACGCGGGTCGGCAAGGCCGAGGTGCCAGGGTTTGCCGCCCTGCGCTTGACCCAGCGCTGACCATTCGCCGGTGTTAATCAAGCCATGTTTGATGCCCATGGCCTGCCAGCGTGCCTTGACCAGATCGGCGGCAAAACCCTGCGCAATGCCGTTGAGCGTGATCGCCATGTGGGGCCGGGTGAAGCGAATCACATCGGGTTGCACCTGCAGCGCCTGCCAGCCGGTATGCGCCTGGGCGGCGGCCACTTCATCCGCAGTGGGCAAACGATGGTGTTGCTGGGCCTGGGCGTACGCCTGCCAAAGCGGCTGAACCGTGACATCAAAGGCACCCTCACTTCGGCGTGCCACCTGCTGCGCCAGCGTCAACACCTGCACCAGCAGCGGGTGCGGCTGATGCAACTCACCCAGCTTATTGAGCTGGGTGAGTGCGCTGGCCGGGTTAAACAGGCTCATCTGCGCCTCTACCAAGCGAATGTCTGCCACCGCCAGGTCAAGCGCCTGGTCGGCCAGACGCAGGTCATCCGCGCCTACGGTCAGTGCCAGGCTGGTGCCAAAACCCAGCAGTGGCCGGGTCTGCCAATGGCGCGGCTGGGTGGGTGAATTTGAGCCCTGTGGCGCGCGCCCTGCATGCAATGACGGCGCAAGCAGCCCGGCCCCCAGGCCAATGCAGGCCCGCAGAATCTGGCGACGACCCAAGTGCGTGGATGGTGTGTTCATAAAGT
>JBIJDQ010000558.1:0-2691 GCA_044344025.1 Rhodoferax sp. | reverse complement strand
CCTTGCCTGAACTGTGTGCCTGCTTGTTGACCAACGAGCCCGTGACACTGCACAACGTGCCACGGCTCAAAGACGTGACCACCATGCGCACCTTGTTGGGGCACATGGGGGTCAGCTCGGAGACGTTCGGTGAACGTGGTGGCATGCGTTTTCATGCGGTCAACCCGATTCTTGCCGAGGCACCTTATGAGCTGGTGAAAACCATGCGCGCCTCGGTGCTGGCGCTGGGGCCGCTGCTGGCGCGATTTGGCCATGCCAAGGTGTCATTGCCTGGCGGCTGTGCCATTGGGTCACGCCCGGTTGATCAGCACATCAAGGGTCTGATTGCCATGGGGGCCGAGATCACGGTCGAACATGGCTACATGGTGGCCAAATTGCCGGCGGGCCGCACCCGGCTCAAAGGCGCACGCATCGCCACCGACATGGTCACAGTGACTGGCACCGAGAACTTCCTGATGGCCGCCGCACTTGCAGAAGGTGAAACCATTCTGGAAAACGCCGCGCAAGAGCCTGAGATTCCCGATCTAGCCGAAATGCTGATCAAAATGGGCGCACGCATTGAGGGCCACGGCAGCAGCCGTATCCGCATTCAGGGTGTTGAGCAACTGCATGGTTGCACACACCAGGTGGTTGCCGACCGCATCGAAACCGGCACGTTTTTGTGTGCCGTGGCGGTGGCGGGTGGGGATGTGTTGGCACAGCATGGTCGTCTGGAGCATCTTGAAGCCGTGGTGGAGAAACTGCGCGATGCGGGCGTGACCATCACTGCGGTAGAGGACGGTATCCGTGTGCAATCCGCCGGAGCGGCCAGTTTGCGCGCGCAAAGCTTTCGCACCACCGAATACCCGGGTTTTCCCACCGACATGCAGGCGCAGTTCATGGCGCTTAACTGTGTGGCGCGTGGCACGTCCAAGGTGACCGAGACGATTTTTGAGAATCGCTTCATGCACGTCAACGAGTTGGTGCGCCTGGGTGCCAACATTCAGATCGATGGCAAGGTGTCGATGGTCGAAGGGGTGGCGCAGTTGTCGGGTGCCACCGTCATGGCCACCGATTTGCGGGCATCGGCCAGCTTGGTGATTGCCGGTTTGGTGGCGGACGGCGAAACGCGGGTTGACCGCATTTACCATCTTGACCGCGGTTATGACCAGATGGAGTCCAAGCTGCGGGCGCTGGGTGCCGATATCGAGCGGGTGAAGTAAATTTTTATGGCGGTTCAGCTGTGTGGCGCACGGATGTTTCGTTGGGGTTGACTTGCAACGCACTGTTTTTAACTATATAAAATATAGCTACAAGTGCATATTCCATAAGGACCATAGGCCAAAATGATCACTATTGCACTGTCCAAGGGACGAATTTTTGAAGAAACCTTGCCCTTGCTGAAAGCGGCCGGCATTGAGGTGCTGGAAGACCCGGAAAAGTCCCGCAAACTGATACTGACCACCAATCAGCCTGAAGTGCGGGTGCTGGTGGTGCGTGCCACCGATGTGCCCACCTATGTGCAATACGGTGGTGCGGACATGGGCATCACTGGCAAAGACACCTTGCTTGAGCATGGTAGCCAGGGTCTTTACCAGCCGCTCGACCTGCAAATTGCCAAATGCCGCATCAGCGTGGCGGTGCGCTCTGATTTTGATTACAAAAGCGCTGTCAAAAAAGGTTCCCGCTTGACGGTTGCCACCAAATACGTGGCGATTGCGCGAGAGTTTTTTGCCTCGAAAGGGGTGCATGTGGACTTGATCAAACTGTACGGCAGCATGGAACTGGCTCCGCTGGTAGGCTTGGCGGATGCCATTGTTGACCTGGTGTCCACTGGCAACACCTTGAAAGCGAACCATCTGGTTGAGGTCGAGCACATCATGGACATCAGCTCGCGTCTGGTAGTGAACCAGGCCGCGCTCAAGCTCAAACAAGCGCCCATGCGCCACATCATTGACGCGTTCGAATCCGCGATTGCCAAACCCAACTGAGATTGAAATGAAATTGATAGCTACCCCCGCCCGTCTATCAAGCGCTAGCGGCACATTTGATGCTGAATTCAAGGCACGACTGCACTGGTCGGCAGAAACCGATGCCGGTATTGAACAACGGGTGGCTGACATCCTGGCCGATGTCAAACTGCGCGGTGACACCGCCGTGCTGGACTACACCGCCCGCTTTGACGGCTTGCAGGCCAACAGCATGGCCGAGCTTGAACTGACCCAGGTCGAACTCAAAGTGGCGTTTGATGGCTTGCCAGCCGAGCAGCGCGTGGCCTTGCAAGCGGCAGCTGCCAGAGTGCGCAGCTACCACGAGGCCCAACGCAAGGCGAGTGGCGAAAGCTGGAGTTACCGTGACGAAGACGGCACCCTGTTGGGTCAAAAAGTCACCCCGCTGGACCGTGTGGGCATTTATGTGCCCGGTGGCAAGGCGGCTTACCCCAGCAGCGTGCTGATGAACGCCATTCCCGCGCATGTGGCGGGTGTCGGTGAGATCATCATGGTGGTGCCCACCCCCGTGCGGGGCAGTGTGGCAAGCGGTGGGCAGGCCGCATCCGCTTTGGCAACCGCCCCTGTAAAAAATACCAACGTGCAGGTCAGTGCCCATTTCAAGCCGGAGATCAACGCGCTGGTTCTAGCGGCGGCTTATGTGGCGGGGGTTACCCGCGTGTTCACGATTGGCGGTGCGCAAGCGGTGGCCGCGTTGGCTTAC
>JBIJDQ010000559.1:0-2691 GCA_044344025.1 Rhodoferax sp. | reverse complement strand
TTGTTACATAAAAGAGGCAAAATCACCTTGCCCGTCGTTGATGTCATTTTGCTGGTGCGCGGTGGGGGGGCCATGGAAGACTTGTGGGCGTTTAATGATGAAGCCTTGGCCCAGACCCTGGCTCGCAGCCCGGTGCCCGTGGTCTGCGGTGTGGGGCACGAGACCGACTTCACCATTGCCGATTTTGTGGCCGACTTGCGTGCGCCCACGCCCACGGCTGCCGCTGAACTGGTGGCACAACCCCAGGAGACCTGGTTAAATGCCCTGGTCCAGCTGGAGCGCCGCAGCAACGATGCCTTGATCCGCCAATTGGACCGTCAAAGCCAGCGCCTTGACGGCATGGCAGCTCGCTTGGGGCGGCCATCTGGCCGCTTGGCGGCGCAGCGCTTGCGCCTCGCCGCAGCAGCGCAGCACCTGCATTCTGGATTGCGGCACGCTCTGGCGCAGCGCCAACAGCACTTGAGTCATCTAACGCTGCAACTTTCACCGGCCACGACCCGCGGCGTAAAAAACCAAAACCAGCGATTGGCCCGTGCCGCGCTCAGGCTGGGGCTCCTTGACCCGCAACTGGTGTTGCAACGCGGGTATGCTTGGCTCAGCGACGACCAAGGGCAAACCGTGAGCAGTTGCCAGCAGACGAGGCCAGGCCAGCACCTCCGCGCTGCCCTTGCCGACGGAACGGTTGATTTAACCGTGGCCGATGGACGGCACTGAAAGTTTTTACAATCATTCATTTTTCAACCCGATACCGAGGACAAAATGGAACACACTCTGCCCCCCCTGCCTTTTGCGATGGATGCCCTGACTCCCCACTATTCCAAGGAAACACTCGAATACCATTACGGCAAGCACCACAACGCCTATGTGGTGAACCTGAACAACCTGCAAAAGGGCACCGAGTTTGAGGCGATGGACTTGGAATCGATCGTCAAAAAATCCAGCGGCGGTGTGTACAACAACGCTGCACAAATCTGGAACCACACCTTTTTCTGGAACTGCATGACTCCAGGTGGTGGTGGCGAACCCACTGGTGCCCTCGCCGATGCGATCACTGCCAAATGGGGATCTTATGCAGCGTTCAAGGAAGCCTTTGTCAAATCTGCAGTGGGCAACTTTGGCTCTGGCTGGACTTGGCTGGTGAAAAAGGCAGATGGCTCGGTTGACATCGTCAACATGGGTGCTGCCGGTACTCCGCTGACCACAGCCGACAAAGCGTTGTTGACTGTTGACGTGTGGGAACACGCCTACTACATTGATTACCGTAACCTGCGCCAGAAGTTTGTTGAAACTTTCCTGGGCAACATGGTGAACTGGCGTTTTGCTGAAGCCAACTTCGCCTGAACGTCACACAAACCAAAAGAAGCCGCCCTCGGGCGGTTTTTTTTGGGTAATTTTGGCCTGTAATGCGTTTTGGTCAGGCACCATTGGCTGCAGAAATAGTATTGTTCAGGTGCTCTCTTGGCAGTTTCTACTGTGCCATAAACGGCCTGCCCCGCAGCTTGAAACCCGCCGTGATTCCCTTTTTGACAAACCAGCCCTGGTTCATTTCCAGCACATAGCGAACCGGTTTTGCAGAGCAGTGAGAATCTGTGGTCTGTGGCTTCATGTCGGCCAGGTTGACAATGGTGCCATCGTCGGCCACAAAGGCGGCGGTCAAGGGCAGCAAGGTGTTTTTCATCCAGAAACACTGTTCGCTGACTTGGTCAAACACAAACAACATGCCCTCGGCCTCTGGCATTTGGGGGCGAAACATCAAGCCGATGGCGCGCTGATCGGGGGTGGCCGCCACCTGGGTGTCGATCAGGTACATGCCAGCGGTAATCTGGATGCGTTGCAGGTTCGTTTGCGGTGTGCCTTGGGCGTGACCGGTGGCCTGGCCGTAAAGCAGCAGGCAAAGCGTCAGAAGTCTGGAAATAGTTTGCATCATGGCTAAATTTTCTCGCAAAACGGGTATAAAAAAAGCCCGCATCAGCGGGCTTTTTTGATCAAACCAGAAGGCTTGATTATTTGGCTGCAGAAGCCTTGTCGTCAGCTTTCTTGGCTGGCTTGGCTTCGGCTTTCTTTTCAACTTTAGCTTCAGCTTTCTTTTCAGCCTTGACTTCAGCTTTCTTTTCAGCTTTGGCTTCAGCCTTGGCAGCAGCAGGAGCAGCTTTGGAAGCAGCAGCAGCAGGAGCATCAGCGGCGAAAGCGCCAGCAGCGAAGAGACCAGAAACCAGAGCGGCGAGAAGTTTGTTCATTTGTAAATTTCCTTAATAACGTTTTTTGCAAAAAAACCTTCAAAATTAGCGAAGGTGGGCTTACAACGGTTGGTTTGACATGCCGGTTGACAAGATTTTGCAAAAATTATCGGACTAGAATAAAAAAGTTTGGCTAAACCCCCGACCGCTGACTGCCAGCGTGTGACTTAAAACGAGATTTTTGAACAACTAACGGAGACTCAAGTCCATGTACCAGCACATCAAGGTGCCCTCTGAGGGCAAAAAAATCACCGTCAATGCCGACATGTCCCTCAATGTGCCTGACCAGCCCATCATTCCGTTCATTGAAGGTGACGGCACAGGGTTCGACATCACCCCTGTGATGATCAAGGTGGTGGATGCCGCAGTGGCCAAGGCCTACGGCGGCACCAGAAAAATTCACTGGATGGAAGTGTATGCAGGTGAAAAGTCCACCAAAATCTACGGCCCCGAT
>JBIJDQ010000557.1:0-2698 GCA_044344025.1 Rhodoferax sp. | reverse complement strand
GAGAGCCAAGGAATGACCGGGCGTTGGTAAATGGTCTTGGTAATGTCCACTTGGCCCAGCACATGCAATGCCGTGGTTCCCATCAATGCCACAGCGATGGCCAGTAGCCACATGCGCATGCGGCCCCAGTGTTCCATGTTGACGACGTCAGAGATCGCGCCCATGGTGCAGAAATTGGTTTTGTGGGCCACTGCGCCAAAAATGGCACCCAACAACAAGCCACCCCAGACCACCACCGTGGTCGGATTCATTCCACCATCCATCGCTGTCTCCATTAGCCGCGTTCCGCGTATTGTTTTCTTCCGTTTGAGTTGTGGATCGTCGCTTTTTCGCAGGTGAAACGTCAAGTAACCCCAATGGATTAAAGGGTTTGTCATAGTGCACACTGAAGCGAACTTGCTTATATATTGATTGAATAAATTTAGGAGACTTGATGATGACTTCACGCCGTGACGCGCTCAAGCACAGTGCTAGGCTTGCCGCCCTGCTCGGTGCGACGGGTTTGTTCCCGCAGTACAGCGCCGCGTTTAACAAAAGTGCCTTTGACGCCAAGTCGGTATCTGACGCACTCAAAGCGTTGGGACTGGGGGCACCCACCGAGACCAGCAGCATTACCCTGCAAGCCCCCGACATTGCCGAGAACGGTGCGGTGGTGCCGATTGGCGCGGCAACCACCTTAGCAGGAGTCCGGCAGGTTTTGTTCTTAGTTGAAAAGAACCACTCCGTTCTGGTTGCCGCGTTTAATCTTAGCGACAGCGTGGACGCAAACATTTTGACGCGCACCAAGATGGCAGAGTCATCCTATGTTTATGCGGCCGCCGTGATGAACGATGGCAAGGTCCTGTTCGCTAAAAAAGAAGTCAAGGTAACAGCGGGCGGCTGCGGCTGAGCCCAACCACCGCCAATCCCAGTAAGCGATCATTTTCAAAATTAGGAGACACATATGGCAGACCCGATGCGCATTCGCGCCCAGATGAGTGGCACCAGCGCCACCGTCCGAGTCCTCATGAGCCACGAAATGGAAACTGGGCAACGTAAGGATGGTGCCGGCAAGTTGGTACCCGCATGGCACATCAACGAAGTCACTGCAGCGCACAACGGTAAATCGGTGCTGACGGCTGAGTGGGGCACCGGGGTCTCAAAGAATCCATTCCTTCAGTTCAGTCTCAAGGGTGCGAAGGCTGGCGACAAGGTGGTCGTGACCTGGAAAGACAACCGCGGCGATTCGCGCACCGATGAAGCCACCGTGGTTTGACCATGCAGATCCAATCGAGTAGTGTGATCGTTCATGCTCTTGGGCGTAGCGCTCGCGCTGGACTGGGTGGTTCATCATTTTGACGACGCTTCCATCCATGCAACCAAGGGTTTGCGCAATATCCGCAATCACCTGGACGCGCCGCTTGAAATGGTGGTGCAACTTTGCCGCCCAGAAGGTCAGAGCCCGATTTCGTGGTCGCGCTCTTCACTATCCCTATGGGTTAGCAACGCTTACCCTTAGCGGTAATAGACTATTGCGTGGTGGTCGCAAAGAATGCAACACTGGTAAAAGCGCAATTCAACTGGTTTGCAGCGACCACTTTCGGTTCAAAAACGGCTGGATCCAGCCATTCAGGAGACACATCATGGAATTCAATAAAGAGTTTGACGCGTCAGGGCTGTCCTGCCCTCTGCCCATCGTAAAGACCAAAAAAGCGCTGGCAGACATGACCTCCGGCCAGGTCCTGCGTGTTATTTCCACCGATCCGGGTTCGGTGTGTGACATGGCCGCGTTTGCGGAACAGACCGGTAACAATTTGCTGGAGCAAGGATCGGAAAACAGCAAGTTCGTGTTTTATCTGAAGAAGGCCTGAACTACCGTCATTGATAACACCGGAGCAGCTTATGGCAACCAAAAAAATGGCACTGATCGCCACCAAGGGTACTCTGGACATGGCGTACCCGCCCTTCATTCTCGCGTCAACTGCAGCAGCACTGGGTTGGGACGTGCAGATTTTCTTCACCTTTTATGGGCTGCAGCTGCTGCGGCACGATCTGGATGACATCAAGATCAGTCCATTGGCCAATCCGGCAATGCCGATGCCGGTGCCGATGCCTGTCATGGTGCAAATGTTGCCGGGCATGGAGTCTATGGCCACCATGATGATGAAAAACAAGATGAAGTCCAAAGGAGTGGCTTCGTTGAAAGAACTTCGCGACTTATGCCTGGAGGCTGACGTGAAGTATGTCGCCTGTCAGATGACGGTGGATCTTTTCGAATTTCAGCACAGTGATTTCATTAAGGAAGTCACTTACGGCGGTGCAGCCACTTTCATGCAATTCGCGGGCGAGTCGGACGTCTGCCTGTTTATCTAGCTTCGCATCAAGGGCCAGCGAAAACAGAATGCTTGCTTGGTCAAATGTAGAACTTGGATGCGCGCCGGCGCCCAGGTAGTGCTTTCTGGATGATGACACCGCGTATCGCGGTTTCATCAATGGGATCTGAATCCGCAAATGCAGGATTCAGAGCGCGCAATATCCATTTGCCGTTGACGGCGCTCAATTGTCGAAATGTCCATTCGTCCTGGTACCAAGCCAGAACAAAGGCCCCGTCCTTGAGTGCACCATCGGGTTCAATGATGATGATTTCGCCTTCAAGAAATTCTGGCGCCATGCTGTGGCCCACCACCATGAGCGCGAACGACTCGCTCCCCGAGCAACT
>JBIJDQ010000556.1:0-2700 GCA_044344025.1 Rhodoferax sp. | reverse complement strand
GAAGAAAACGCCGAGATAGACCATGCTCAGCGTGGCAGTCGCCATCGCATTGCTGGAATAGGGGACGGGCATCAAAGTATTGCTGAACATCAGCCAGGCGATAGTGAGTGCGGTAATCAGCCAGCCAGCGCTCGCGCCCAGCAGAATGAAAACGCCGGGGATATTTACGAAGAACCACATGAGGCGCAGTTCGTCTGCGGGAACTAACCAAAGCGAGGACGTGTACTCCATCAGGCAGACGACCTCGTACGTCCATGCCACCACCCTAAACCACTGAGGCCTACCCCTGAGTGTTAACCAACACAACAACGCGGCGGCGGTAAACAGTTGCATCGACACCATATGAGGCGTCTGAATACGATTGAGCTTGGAATACTCGCCAGCAACGAAAAGCGCAGTGAAAAATGCCGCTGACAGCATGAGAACGATCAGGAATTTGTACCTGAATTCGTCGTATTCCTCACTTTGCGGGAAACTCACATGGCCAAAGATGAGTCGGTATGTTGTGGATATTTTCAAACTGCTGATCTCGTCCATAGAGAGGTCGAATCCTAAAATCACACACTCACTTGATCAAGGTTTGAATCCTCTAAATTCGGCAAAACGTGGGCACGTATGGGTCCAGTTGGGTTCCGTCGCTGGCATAGGCACCGCGTGCACCCTTGACGCACTGCCGCGTATGTGACGGAGATCGACCGCGAAACGACAAGATGGCGGACAAAAAAGCTTCCGCCTGAGGTGCTTGAATTGGCTAACCTAGTGTGGCAACCATATCGATCTTCGGGGCGACCGACTGGACTACCTTCTGAAAACCGTGTCCTGGATTGGTCTGGCGCCTTGAGACGATGAGCCCCATTTTTTCCAGCATACCGACATCCTTTGTGACAGACGAACGGTTCCTGTTCAATCGGGTTGTCAATTCCTTGATGGTCTTGGGTTCACGCATCACCTCGCTCATGATTCGGCGCCGGGTTTCGGACAAAACCGTAAACATGCGCTGTGGGTCTTCAAAAGACAGGGTCACCTTTTCTTCAAACTTCTGAGCTCGATCGGCTCTACGGGCCGCATCTTTTGCACGTGCAAAAAAGCCGTCTGGGTCATCGGTGCGAATAACAACTTTGCTCATGATTTCTTCCCTCGTGTTTCCTGAACTATTTCCAGCCATTCTTGCTGGAACTTTTCCAACGTGTCTTCATAGCTGGTGAATTCAACGGCTGTGACCTTACCCATGTAATGCCGATGGTGGTAATCGTGGGCGTTGTCGAAACCAAGCACCCTGCCGTTGTCGACATGACAAATGGCTTGATTGATATAGGCAAGGTTGTAACGAGTCACCACCGTCTTACCTTTATCCTGGTAGCCCCATACTTCGTAGCTGAGCACACCACCACCCGACTTGGGTTTTAGCTCAAATCGCTCTTGCTCAAGCAATATGACGGTGGGCGTTTTGGCCATGAAGTAAATATTCAGCTGTTGTTAATCGTAGCACACCTGTTCATTTTTCAAGACAGCAGTCGTGTAGTTCAAGGCATGACCATGATCTTCTGGATGGTTCGATAAACTACTTGGACGGAAAGCCAGATTTTTTGTCGACTATCTTGGTCGGGGAACGGTATATCTGGTGATTAGGACCCCTAAATGCTCAAAGTCATCAGCGCTAATTTGAATGGCATTCGCTCTGCATCTACCAAAGGATTTTTTGAATGGCTCCCTGCCCAACAGGCTGACTTTGTCGGCGTCCAGGAAGTCAAAGCTCAGCAGGACACTGTTGAAAGTACTTTTGATTCCGTTGGCGAGTTGACGGGGTGGTTCCATTTCGCCCAAAAAAAAGGCTATTCCGGTGTCGGTCTATACAGCCGTCATGAGCCCAGTGAGGTAATTACCGGCTTCGGTGTGCCGGAATTCGATGACGAAGGGCGTTGGGTTGAACTTCGTTTTGACAAGACCGGTAGGGCCTTGAGTGTCATCAGTTGCTACTTTCCCAGTGGCTCCAGTGGCGAAGACCGCCAAGCCGCCAAATTTCGCTTCCTGGATGCGATGTACCCGCATCTCATGAAACTCAAGGCCGAGCGCGAATTCATTCTGGTCGGCGACGTCAACATTGCCCACAAGGAGGCAGACCTCAAGAACTGGAAGAGCAACCAAAAGAACAGCGGTTTTCTGCCAGAAGAGCGTGCATGGATGACAAAGCTCCTCGATAGTGGATTGACAGATGCCTACCGAAGTTTGTGTCCGGACACCACCGACGAGTGCTACACATGGTGGAGCAATAGAGGCCAAGCTTACGCCAAGAACGTTGGATGGAGACTGGACTATCAGTTTGTAACGTCTGGCCTTGCGTCTTCCGTTCGAGGTACGTCCATCTACAAAGCGCAGAAATTCTCTGACCACGCACCCTTGACGATGCAGTACGACATCGATTTGTGAAGCAATGAATGCGCGATTGCGGATTTTTTTGTGCAATGATTTGCCATCTGGCCACACCGGCACTGGCGACCGGCGCCCATCACCATCAGTTACGACTTCACCCGGTAGGAGGTGGCCATGAGCCTGGCCCATCTGCTCGAACGCCACGCACGCATCACACCCCAGCGTTCTGCCATCTTCAATGGCACGGCATTGCACGCTACCTACAGCCAGTGGGCACAGCGCAGTGCAGCCCTCGCCCAGCGTCTGCAGCAATCCGGCCTTGTGCCGGGT
>JBIJDQ010000555.1:0-2701 GCA_044344025.1 Rhodoferax sp. | reverse complement strand
GGTTGATGTCTGCCAGTGCCAGCACATAGCGCTGGCGGTTTTGTTGTTGCAAGCCCTGGGTAAATTCGGCCAGCTCTGGTGTGCCACCAATGAACAGCAACAGGGCAGGCGTGGCCGGTGACAGTGTTTGGCCCAGTTGTCGCAGTTCCTGGGTTGCGCGGAAGGTGAGCAGCTTGATTTTCTGGTTAAGCGCAATCTGGTCCAGCTCGGTGTGGTAGGTGTTGAAGTCCAGGGCAGATGCATAAACCACCCCCATTTCCCTGATGCCCATGACCGCTGCCGACTTGAGTGCGTAGGCAATTTGTTCCTGGCGGGCCGCAAAAATGGGAAAGGTTTTGTCACCAATGTCCAGGCTACCGTCTTGCAGCCAAGGTGCCGCGTGGGCCATATTGAGCCCCAATTGCCGTGAGGATGTGACCGTTTGGCTGGCCAGGCGGTCTCCCACGGTGCCAAACAAGGCCAGACACACCGGGTTGTCTTTGACTGCGGCCAGCGCCTTGTCTAGGCTGGAGGTACTGCCGTCGGTTTCAAGCACCCAATGTTCCACCCGCTTGCCGCGCAGACCGCCACGGTTGTTGATGTCGGCCCAGGCAGCCCTTGACCCGATCAGAAAGTCTTTTGACACATCTTGCTGGGCCTGTGAAAAATCCACAATCTGGGCCACGCTGACATGTCGGGCTGGCACAGCTTGGCTGCTGGTTTGCGCCCAGGTGACGGTAGCTGCGGCAGAAGTTGGCAGAAGCCCGATGTATCGCAGCAGATCGCGGCGTTTCAAGGTGTTTTTTGGGGTTGGCATGGGAGGGGGTAGGGGATGTCAGTTGGGCCTGAAAGCGTACGAGGTGGCCCACGATGCCGCTCACTTTAGCCCGGCCAAGTGTCAGGGGTGTGACATTTGGACTTGATTCAAGTCATCTATTTGATGTTGCTTGAGTTATGTCAGGGGCTTGGGTTGGCAGGTGTTTTAGACTCACCCCCTTTTATTGATCTCCATTTCAAGGCTACCCATGAGTGCATTTTTGAATGAAACCGTTTTGAGCGTTCACCACTGGACAGATCGTCTGTTCAGCTTTACCACCACGCGCGACGAGACACTGCGCTTCTCGAACGGCCACTTCACCATGATTGGGCTGCGCCAGGAAAACGGCAAACCACTGCTGCGTGCCTACAGCATCGTCAGCGCCAATTATGAAAGCCATCTGGAGTTTTTGAGCATCAAGGTACAAGACGGCCCACTCACTTCCAAGTTACAGCACATCAAGGTTGGGGACCAGATTGTGGTCGGTAAAAAACCCACCGGTACCCTGTTGATTGATTACCTGTTGCCCGGAAAAAACCTGTATTTGTTTGGCACCGGCACCGGTTTGGCCCCGTTCTTGAGCATCGTGCGCGACCCGGACACTTATGAAAAGTTCGAGAAAGTCATTCTGGTGCACGGTGTGCGCCAGGTTGCCGAACTGGCCTACCGAGACTACCTGACCCATGAGTTGCCAGACCACGAGTTTCTGGGCGAGATGGTGACAGCGCAAATGTTGTATTACCCCACGGTCACCCGTGAACCATTTAAGAACCAGGGGCGCATCACCGATCTGATTGAATCGGGCAAGCTGCAAACCGATCTGGGTCTGCCCAAGTTTGACCCCGCCACCGACCGCGCCATGATGTGCGGCAGCCCGGGTCTGCTCAAAGACCTGAAGGCCTTGCTGGAGCACCGAGGTTTTATGGAAGGCAACACCACCAAACAAGGTGACTTTGTGGTTGAACGTGCATTTGTGGAGCAATAAATATGACCTATCACCTTTACGCCATCGGTAACGCCTTGGTTGATTCCGAATACGAAGTCTCTGATGCCCAGTTGCAGGCAGCTGGCGTGGAAAAACGCCACATGACGCTGATCGATGCGCCGCGCCGCACTGAGTTGCTTAAACACGTGCAGGCCGCCAAGTCACACCGCACTGGCGGTGGCTCAGCGGGTAACACCGTGGTGGCACTAGCCCAGTTGGGTGGCCGCGCGTTTTACTCCTGCCGCGTCGCTGATGATGAGTTAGGCGACTTTTATACCAAAGACCTGTTGTCCCACGGTGTGGCCACCAACCTGACGCACACCAAGCCGCCGGTCGGTCAAACCGGCAGTTGCATGGTGATGGTCACCCCGGATGCCGAGCGCAGCATGAGCACGTTTTTGGGTGCCACCGCTGACATCGACGAGGCGGCGCTGCACCCGCATGACATCGTGAAATCGCGCGTGTACTACATGGAAGGTTATCTGGCTGCCTCACCCACAGGCTTGGCGGCCGCCGTCAAAGGGCGCGCCATTGCTGCACAGGCGGGTGTCAAACTGGCCACTACGTTAAGTGACATGAGCATGATCAATTATTGCCGCCCTGGCCTGGATGCCATGGTGGGCACAGACCTGGACTTTTTGTTCTGTAATGAGGAAGAAGCCCAGGTGTGGTGCGGCACACAAGACCTGGCGCAAATTTGCCAGCAAATTGCGCGGCAGGCCCATACGGTCTGTTTGACACGAAGCGCCAAGGGCTGTTTGGTGCTTGAGGGTGGCAATGTCACTGAAGTGGCTGCTGTCAAGGTGAAGGCGGTTGACACCAACGGCGCTGGAGACATGTTCGCGGGTGCCTTTCTTTACGCGGTAACCCATGGCCACAGTCACGCCAGCGCAGCTTGGCTGGCTAACCAAGCCGCTGGC
>JBIJDQ010000554.1:0-2704 GCA_044344025.1 Rhodoferax sp. | reverse complement strand
TGGTCTGGATCTGGTACAGGTTTTTGGGCAACTGTTTGTAACTGCGGATTTCCTGGCGTGCAATGTCCGTGATGACTTCTTCGCTGGTGGGCTGGACCACAAAATCATTGCCATGGCGGTCTTTGATACGCAGCAACTCAGGGCCCATCTTCTCGAACCGACCGGTTTCTTGCCACAACTCGGCGGGTTGCACCATCGGCATAGACAGCTCTACCGCCCCGGCGCGGTTCATTTCCTCACGGACGATGGCTTCAACTTTTTTCACCACCCGCAAGCCCATGGGCATCAAGGTGTAGATACCTGCACCGAGCTTTTTGATCATGCCCGCACGCATCATCAGCTTGTGGCTGACTACCTCGGCATCGGCCGGGGCTTCTTTGAGGGTTGAGATAAAGAATTGAGATGCTTTCATGAGGAATCCGGGGATATGTCAGGGTTATGTCTATTGATCCACAGCAAGGGCTGTGCATAATCAACCCAATTTAAAAATTGGGGTTTGATTATGCTTGACCGGGACGGCTTTAGGCCGAACGTCGGCATCGTCCTGCTCAACCAGAAAAATCAGGTGTTTTGGGGCAAGCGTATCCGTACGCACTCCTGGCAGTTTCCGCAGGGTGGCATTGACCGGGGTGAGACTCCGGAGCAAGCCATGATTCGGGAATTGCATGAAGAAGTTGGGCTGCAACGCGAACATGTTCGCATTGTGGCTCGCACCCGTGACTGGTTGCGCTACGAGGTGCCAGACCATTTTATTCGGCGCGATTCGCGAGGTTTTTACAAAGGCCAAAAACAGATTTGGTTTTTGCTTCAGCTAGTTGGGCACGACTGGGACTTGAACCTGCGCGCCACCAGCCACCCTGAGTTCGATGCTTGGCGCTGGAACGACTACTGGGTGCCACTGGATGCGGTGGTGGAGTTCAAACGCGAGGTGTACGTCACTGCACTGACTGAACTTGCCCGTTACCTGCCGCGCAACGAACACCGCAACCGCTTTTTGCGCCAAGGCATTCGACCAATGGAGTCAGATCAGATGTGCGCCGACATGCCCGATGCCAGCTTTGAGCTGCCACCTGGTGCCACCTTTGAGCCCAGCCCGCAAACCGGACACTAATATGCTGACGCGTTTAACGACAAACCGCTTTTTGACCTTGCTTCGGTACGGCGTGGGGCTGGGGTTCTTGGCTAGCAGCTTTGGTCTGCACGCTCAAAGCCAGGTCGATGACCTGGATTGGAAGGAGTCTGATGCGCCAACGCCACCTGCATTCAAGACCAGTGCGCTGGTTGCGATTGACATGCCTCACTATGTGACCTTGAAATTTGGCATCGACCCCAGCACCTTGCAAATCACTCCTGACGGCATCTTGCGTTATGTGATGGTGGCAGTCAATACCAGCGGCTCGGTCAACGCCATGTACGAGGGTTTGCGCTGTACAACCGGCGAGGCGAAAACCTATGCACGAGCTGGTATCAGCGGTGAGTGGACGGTGGTCAAAGAGCCGCAATGGCGCAGCATCAACGACAACCTGCCTTCAAAGCACGCCTTGGCCTTCGCCCGCCAAGGGGCCTGCGAGGGCCGGGCGATGTCGGCCAGCTCGGTCGCAGACGTCCTCGAGGCGCTCAAAAAATAAGCTCGAAATCAGCGAGACAACACCATGTTGTCCCGGTGCACCATTTCCGGCTCGGCCAAGTAACCC
The DNA here is from genome assembly GCA_044344025.1 of Rhodoferax sp. GTDB lineage: Bacteria > Pseudomonadota > Gammaproteobacteria > Burkholderiales > Burkholderiaceae_C > Rhodoferax. The sequence continues at coordinate 1,010 of JBIJDQ010000554.1, read as the reverse complement.
AACAGGCCTTCAAAAGCGCTGGAGGGTTTGCGGCAGATCAGTCGCGCCTCAGCACTGGCGTAATTGGCCAGCCCACGGGCCACTTCCAAGCCACTCGCATCCCGAATGGCAATCACATCACCGCGTGAAAAATCACCTTCCACAGTGGTCATGCCGATCGGTAGCAGGCTGGAACCTTCACCTCTCAATTTGGCGACCGCGCCTGGATCGACAACCACCGAACCCCGCATTTGTAGATGGTCGGCGATCCATTGTTTGCGTGCCTGCGTCTTCTGCGTGGGAGCCACCAACAGGGTGCCAATGGCCTCACCCTGGCGTAATCGCAACAAGGCATCAGGCTCACGCCCCCATGCAATCACGGTGGATGCACCTGACCCCGCAGCGCGCTTGGCCGCCAAAATTTTGGTGATCATGCCGCCGCGCCCCAGACTCGACCCCGCACCACCGGCCATGGTTTCCAGCGCCAAGTCCCCCGCCTGGGCCAGATGCACGAATTTAGCGCTGGGGTCTTTGCGTGGGTCTGCGGTGTAAAGGCCTTTTTGATCCGTCAAGATCACCAAAGCATCTGCCTCGACCAAGTTGGCAACCAAGGCACCGAGGGTGTCGTTGTCGCCAAACTTGATCTCGTCATTGACCACGGTGTCGTTTTCGTTAATGACTGGCACAACGCCCAATTTCAGCAGGGTCAGCAGAGTCGAGCGTGCATTCAGGTAACGCTCCCGATCCGCCAGGTCCGCGTGAGTCAGCAACACCTGGGCGCTGCCAAGGCCGTTTTCACGCAGTTTGGTCTCGTACATCTGGGCCAGGCCCATCTGGCCTACAGCCGCAGCGGCCTGCAACTCATGAATGGCTTGCGGACGGGTGGCCCAGCCGAGGCGCTTCATGCCCTCGGCGATGGCACCGCTTGACACCATGATGACTTCACAGCCCCCACGGATCAGCTCCGCCATCTGACGGCACCACTCGCCAATGGCAGCCTCATCCAGACCCCTGCCTTCATTAGTCACCAG
>JBIJDQ010000552.1:0-2705 GCA_044344025.1 Rhodoferax sp. | reverse complement strand
GCCAGTGACCTGTTGATTTCCATCCAATCTTGACCCCAGTTTTTCATTCAAACCTGACCCCACTCATTGCAGTTTAACGCCCTGCAATTGGGCTGTGGATAAGTTCTGCTTTCACTCTGCTGGCATCGATTCTCCTTCTGTCAGCATCGGCTGTTTGGACTTCGTTACGTGCTTGGAAGCTTTGGTTTTCGCACTGGAGTGCTTGAACCGCCAACTCTGATTGCCAGTCTCCACAATATGGCAATGGTGTGTCAGCCGGTCCAGCAAGGCAGTCGTCATCTTCACATCACCAAACACCTGAGCCCACTCAGCAAACCCCAGGTTGGTGGTGATCAATACGCTGGTGTGCTCATACAGTTTTGACAGCAGGTGAAACAGCAATGCGCCCCCGGCCTGACTGAACGGCAGATAACCCAGCTCGTCCAGGATCACCAAATCCACATACATCAGCTTCAATGCGATCTGGCCTGCCTTGCCGTGTGCCTTCTCCTGCTCCAAGGCGTTGACCAGTTCCACCGTGGAGAAGAAGCGAACACGCTTGGCGTACTTCTGTATCGCTTCAACGCCAATGGCTGTGGCCAGATGTGTCTTACCTGTGCCGGGACCACCGATGAATACCGCGTTATGGGCGACCGTAGTGAACTCGGTGGTTTGTAGCCTGCGTACCAGCGCCTCGTCCACATCGGACTGCCCGAAGTCGAATCCCGCCAGATCACGGTGCACCGGGAACCTGGCTGCACCCATTTGATACGCCGTGGAGCGAACCACGCGCTGGGCTGTTTCAGCCGCCATGAGTTGCTGCATGAATGTCTCAGGGTTGAACTCCGTGTGCCGTGCCTGCGCCGCCACCTCAGGGAAACTGGCCGCCATGCCGTGCAAACTCAGCGCTTTGAGCTGCGCAATGATCTGCGCGCTCATGGGTTCACCTCGCTGGCCGGTGTGCTTAGCCCAGGGCTGCGCAGATCGTCATACCGATCTACGTTGGCAAGCGGCTCCTCGCGCAGCTGTAGCGGCCAGCCCTGTTTTAGTTCTGCTGCCAAAGCGTCCCCCAGATTGTCTGGCGCCGTATTGCTTTTGAGACGTGCCAGTACGTTCAGCACATGTTCCCCACTGGGTTTGCCCGCCTCCAGTGCCAACTCCACAGACACCAGCACCGCATCCAACCCGTGAATCGGCACAGCGGCCAGCACCTGCGCCATGACGGCGTCACCACCAGATCGGCGTAACAGGATGGCCTGAAGTTGCTTGAGCGCATCGGGCATACCCGCAAACGGTGCGCCATTGCGAAGTCCTCCGGGCTTGCGCTCCACCAAACTGATGTAGTGCTGCCAGTCATAAAAGGTTTGGCTGCGCTCAAAGCTGCGGCTGTGCGTGGCCACCTGTGTGCCGTCGGCCACGACGGCAATGTGGTCGTGGTACATGCGCACGCTGACGGCTGAGTTGGCATGCTCCGTAGGCACGCTGTAACGGTTGCGCTCCAGGTGGATCAGGGCGGTGCTGGTGACACGTGCCATGAGCTCTACATAGCCATCAAACGGTTTTGGCACGGGCATGAGCCGGCTCTGTTCGTCTTGCAAGACATCGGCCACCTTCAGCGTGGGATAGTCCGGGTGGTTGAGCTCGCTCCAAGCTAGTCTGCATTGCTCGGCCAACCAGACATTGAGTTCCGCCCAACTGGTCCAACGCCTGTCCTTGGCGTGGTGCCAAATGCTGGTGCGCCGGTCGCGCACGTTTTTCTCAACGATGCCCTTCTCCCAGCCGCTGGCGACGTTGCAGAATTCCGGCTCGAACAGGTAGTGCCCGCTCATGGCTTCAAAGCGGCTGTTGATCTTGCGCTTCTTGCCCGCCAGCACCTGGTCCACCGCCGTCTTCATGTTGTCGTAGATGCCACGCTGGGGCACACCGCCAAAGGCCTCAAACGCACGGGCGTGGGCATCAAACAGCATTTCGTGGCCTTGGCCCGGGTACGCTACCAGCCAGAAGGCACGACTGGCGCATAGCTTGGTGTGTGCCAGCTCCACTCGCCGACGCAAGCCACCAATGAAGGTGTATTCGGTGCTCCAGTCAAACTGGAAGGCCTCACCATGCGCAAACTTCAAGGGAATGAACGCGCCTTTGGAAGCGGCCAATCCTTCACTGGTTTTCCAATCCCGCGCAAATGCACATACCCGACCGTAACTTCCGGTGTAGCCCAGCGCGCACAGCGCCAGCCACATTTGGCCCTTGGTGCGTCGCTCACGTTTGTTACGCCCGCTGTCGGCTTTGAGCCAGGTCTTCAGGGTGTCAGCATAGTCATCCAGTTTGGTGACTATTTTGCGCAGCGGATATTTGGGCTCCACCATTTCGCTGTCGCGCAGCCACGTGCGCACCGTGTTTCTGGACAGGCTGGTTTGCCTGCATATTTCTTTGATGGACAGTTTGTCGCGAAAGTACAAACGCCTTATCTTTGCCAAGGTTCCCACTTTGATCACTCCTGTTGTCTCCTGTGCATAACTTCGAACGCACAGGGCTTCTAACAGGGGTCAAATTTGGATGAAAATTATTGCCTCTAAGGGGTCAATTCTGGGTGGCATTCAACAACGCTGTCAAGGCTTTGGGCGCAAAGTGGTTAGTGCAACATTCTTTCTGTAATTTCCCCGAGCGATGAACCTGGCGGTTCTCGGTTCTGGGATTTTTTTAATTGGCCCCTGCCAGGCCGCCGGAGG
>JBIJDQ010000553.1:0-2705 GCA_044344025.1 Rhodoferax sp. | reverse complement strand
GGTAATCGAAGCCCCAAGGTAGCCGCCGACTGCCGGGCCATGCGCGACACGCAAGGTGGCACCCGGCAAGCCCTTCACGTTGGTCATCGTTTGGCTCAAGGTCTTGGGTAAATCCTGTTTCATGTCTGCGAGTCGAGACTGGGCATCGCGTAAGGCAGCGGCGGCCAGCGGGGCTTCATCGCCTTGGGTGCCAGGCACAATCCAATCCAGCACCAGTGCAGATGGTGCTGGTCGTGTGGTCTTGTCGCCCCAACAGGACTCGCAATCGGCATTGACGAAGCGCTCAAGCAGCATGGTGGGCGTGGGTTGGGCGTCACTGCTGCAAGTCACCTGTGCATGCGCTTTGCTGGCGCACAGCATGAGCAAAGTTGCACAGACGCAAAGGAACGCAAATTGGGTTTTAAATGGTGTTGGCATCAAGCGGCTTTCTACAATGAACCCATGTTTTCTGCAATTACACAACAAAGCCCCGACGCAGGCCTGCTGCACAACCTTAACCCTGAGCAGCTTGCCGCTGTCACCTTGCCGTCAGAGCATGCGCTCATCCTGGCCGGCGCTGGTTCAGGAAAAACCCGAGTTCTCACCACACGCATTGCCTGGTTGCTGCAAACCGGTCAGGTGTCGCAGGGCGGCATTTTGGCGGTGACCTTCACCAACAAGGCTGCCAAGGAGATGATGACGCGTTTGTCAAGCATGCTGCCGGTGAATGTGCGCGGCATGTGGATTGGCACGTTTCATGGCTTGTGTAACCGGCTTTTGCGCGCGCATTACAAGCTGGCCAACTTGCCGCAGAGCTTTCAGATTCTCGACACACAAGACCAGTTGTCCAGCATCAAGCGCCTGTACAAGCAGTTTGGTATCGATGACGAACGGTTTCCGCCCAAACAGACCCAATGGTTTATTGGCGGCTGCAAGGAAGACGGCTTGCGCCCCAGCGCGGTGCCAGCCCGTGATGAAGAAACCCGAAAAAAAATTGAGATTTACCAGCTCTATGAAGAACAATGCCAGCGTGAAGGTGTGGTCGATTTTGGCGAACTGATGCTGCGCTCTTACGAACTGTTGCGCGACAACGATCCGATCCGTGAACACTACCAGCGCCGGTTTAGGCACATCTTGATTGATGAGTTTCAGGACACCAACAAGCTGCAATACGCCTGGATCAAGATGCTCGCAGGCACCGGAGCGCACAGCAGCGTGGAGGGTGACTTTGCGCCTACCGGCTGCGTGCTGGCCGTGGGTGACGATGACCAGAGCATTTATGCCTTTCGTGGCGCACGGGTGGGCAACATGGCCGACTTTGTGCGTGAATTTGGCGTGCGCCACCAGATCAAGCTGGAAGAAAACTACCGCAGTGGCAGCAACATTCTTGACAGCGCCAATGCCCTGATCAGTCACAACAACAAGCGTTTGGGTAAAAACCTGCGCACCGCGCAGGGGCCGGGCGAGCCGGTGCGCGTGTATGAGGCCAGCAGTGATTTTGCCGAAGCGAGCTGGATGGTGGACGAGATGAAACAACTGGTGCGCGAAGGCGTTGACCGCAAGGAAATTGCGGTGTTGTACCGCAGCAATGCCCAAAGCCGGGTGATTGAAACCGCGTTGTTCAACGTGGGCATGCCCTACAAGGTGTACGGCGGTCTGCGCTTTTTCGAACGTGCTGAAATCAAAAACGCGTTGGCCTACCTGCGCCTGCTGGAAAACCCGCGTGACGACACCAGCTTTATGCGGGCGGTGAACTTCCCGCCACGCGGCATTGGCGCACGCAGCTTGGAACAATTGCAAGACCTGGCACGCGCCACGGGCTGCGCCCTGAGTGACGCGGTGAGTGGCCTGAGTGGCAAGGCGGGCACCAACATTGGTGCGTTTTTGGCGGGCATTGACGTGTTGCGTGAGCAAACCCAGGGCTCCAGCCTGCGCGAAATCATGTTGGCCACATTGGCACACAGTGGCCTGATTGAGCACTACAAGGCCGACCGCGAAGGCGCTGACCGGGTAGAGAACTTGGAAGAACTGGTCAACGCGGCAGAGAGTTTTGTCAGCATTGAAGGGTTTGGTCGCGACGCGGTGGCACTGCCGGTGGACGAACTGGGCAACGCCTTGACACAGTCGCCCGCCTCACAGGGGCTGGATTTGAACCAGCCACTGCTGGATTTTCCGGCGCCTGATGCCGACACCGGCGAAACCTTGTCACCGCTGGCCGCCTTTTTGACGCATGCCGCTTTGGAAGCTGGGGACAACCAGGCGCAGGCCGGGCAAGATGCGATCCAACTGATGACGGTGCACGCCAGCAAGGGGCTGGAATTTGACTGCGTGTTCATTACCGGCATTGAAGAAGGTTTGTTTCCGCATGAAAATTCGATGAACGACCGGGACGGGTTGGAGGAAGAACGCCGCCTAATGTACGTGGCCATCACCCGCGCGCGAAAAAGGCTGTACCTGAGCCACTCGCAAACCCGCATGTTGCATGGTCAAACGCGGTACAACATGAAAAGCCGGTTTTTTGAAGAACTGCCAGAAGAAGCCTTGAAATGGATCACGCCCAAGCATGCCGGTGCGAGCCGTGCTGGTGGTTTTTCTGGTGTTATGCATTCCGGAGCTGATGGCGCTTATTCCACGGGCGCTACGGGCCAATTTGGCACTGATTTCTCAAAATACACCAGCAGCCCACCCGTGCCGCAACAAAAAGCGCCGCCCAGCGGTTTGCGACC
>JBIJDQ010000551.1:0-2725 GCA_044344025.1 Rhodoferax sp. | reverse complement strand
GCACGCAGCGACCATGCGATTGCCGACACAGACAGCGAGCTTTTTGTTCTGTCGCTTGAACAGTTCAACCAGTTGGCTGATGACCATAAAAAACTCGCATTGCTTTTGATGACCGCCATTTCACGCACCCTGGCGCAACGTCTACGCCACGCCGATGGCGAACGAACTTTGCTACAAGTTTGACACACGCGTTGGTCACTAAGCCATACTGCGCCTAAGACAATTCTTAATTTACCCAAGGAGAAGACCCATGCTTGACACCATTACCCCAATGGAGCGTCGCACGCAGCACGAGTTGCGCGCTGTGTTTCCCCAGGCCTGTGATGCCCTGAAGCCGTTTTTTGACCCGGCCAACCAATGGGCGGGGCAAACCCACGAGCACTTGGCCTTGCGCACTTTAAAAGAACAATTTCCATCGCTAAGTGCCCAAGAAGCCTTTATTGTGGTGGCCACGGTCAAGCGGCTTCTCGCCCAGGCGCATGGTCAGGAGAATCCCCATGTTTGAGTCGGCTGAAATTGGCCACAAAATAAGCAAGGCCGCCTACAAGGCGGCCGTGCCTGCCTTGCGTGCGGCCTTGCTGGGCGCGCAGGTGGACTTGTATGCCAACCGAAAAATTCCTGTCGTTGTGCTAATCAGTGGGCAAGACGGCGCTGGCAAGGGCGAAACCATCAATGTCCTTTATGAATGGATGGACCCCCGGTTCATTTCAACACTGGCTTTTGCCGAGCCAACCGACGAAGAGCAAGAACGGCCGGCCATGTGGCGTTACTGGCGCTCGCTGCCGCCCAAGGGTCGTATTGGCATTTTTGCGGGCTCGTGGTACTCCGACCCGATCCGTCAACGTATTCAAGGCGAAATATCCCTGAAGGAACTTGATGCCCGGGCCGACCAGATCAACCGTTTTGAAGCCATGTTGGTCAGCGAGGGCGCTCTGGTGCTCAAATTCTGGTTTCACCTGACCAAAGAGGGGCAGAGGAAACGGCTTAAAGCCCTGGAAAGCGACCCCCGTACCGCCTGGCGCGTGACCAAGTGGAATTGGGACCGGCTCAAGACCTATGACCAATTGCAAGACGTGGCGGGCCACTTGCTGCGGGTCACCAACACACCTTGCGCGCCTTGGGTGGTGCTTGAGGGCGCAGACGACCGGTACCGCTCCCTGACCGTGGGTCAAATCTTGCTGGAGGCCTTGAAGAACAAACTGGCCTCCCCCCACCATGTGGATTCACCCGTGGCCCCGATGGTGCGGGTGGACGTGGATGGCCGCAATGTGTTGTCCGAACTTGACCTCAAACTCAAACTGGCCGACAAACCCTACCAGGACCAACTGGCGCATTGGCAGGGTCGGTTGTCTGAACTGGTGCGTGACGAACGCTTCAAGGGCCGCTCTTTGGTGTGTGCCTTTGAAGGGGCTGATGCGGCAGGCAAAGGCGGGGCAATTCGCCGTATTGGGGCGGCCATGGATGCGCGCCAGTACCAAGTGACCCCAGTGGCAGCGCCCACCGAAGAGGAGCGCGCCCAGCCTCACCTGTGGCGGTTTTGGCGCCACCTGCCGCGCAAGGGCCATGTGGCCATTTTTGATCGAACATGGTATGGCCGGGTGTTGGTGGAGCGGGTCGAGGGGTTTTGCACCGAAAACGATTGGTTGCGGGCCTACGGCGAAATCAATGATTTCGAACACGAAATGGTGGACGCTGGTGTCATTGTGGTGAAGTTTTGGCTACAAATCAGCCAGGAGGAGCAGCTTAGCCGTTTCAAGGCCCGCGAAGCCATTGAATTCAAACGCTTCAAAATCACCGAAGAAGACTGGCGCAACCGTGACAAATGGGACGCCTACCAGCAGGCCATTTGCGACATGGTGGAGCGCACCAGCACTGGCAACGCACCCTGGACACTGGTGGAGGCCAATGACAAAAACTACGCCCGAGTGAAAATTTTGCGTGTTTTGTGTGAGCGCATAGAGGCAGAGCTCAAAGCCATGCCACCCTCAGCTGAGGCAGTGGTTGACAAGGTCAAGGACAAGAAACCACACAAATCATCCAAATCCGACAAGTCGGCCAAGAAGGCCACCGGCACCTGAGAAAGGTTCCGCTTGACCCGCGCTGGTGAGTCGGTTTACAGCTTTGGTTTGTAGGTGGCGCTTTGCACCACCATGTAGGTCACGGCGTTGCGCAAGTCGGTGTCGCTGAGGCTCGCCATACCGGAGCGTGCAGGCATCGCCTTGTGACCCGTCATGGCAGACTGAACCAAGCCGGGGATCCCTTTTTGCAAACGGGGTGCCCAAGCCTTGAAATCATCAAGGCGCGGCGCGCCCTCTTTGCCGTCGCTGTGGCAGTTGGCGCAATGGCTCTGTACCAGTTGCTCTCCCGTGATGCTGGTGGGTGAGGCATAGGGCTTGTTGGGGTCAACGGCCTTGCCAAAACTGACCATGAAGGCAATGGCGCGGCTCATTTCCAGATCGCTCAAACTGGGTTGGCCACCGTGAGCGGGCATTTTGCCAATACCGGCAATGGCGCTTTCAGTCAGCTTTGCCACGCCCTTTTTGGAATGTTGGGTCCAGGCGGCCACATCGCCAATCTTGGGCGCGCCATCTTTGCCGGTGGTGTGGCAGTTGGCACAGGTTTGTTCCACGACTTCTCGGCCGGTTTTCTCGGCCGACAAGGCACTGGTGGTGGCCAGTGATGAAAGCACCAAAGAAACCGTTAGCAACAAACGACCATGAACTCG
>JBIJDQ010000550.1:0-2726 GCA_044344025.1 Rhodoferax sp. | reverse complement strand
ATGCTGTGTCTGAAACCGTGCTGGTGGCGCTGGCCAAGCCGCAGGCCTTTGCCAACCGCTCACAGCTCAAGACCTGGCTGGTGGGCATTCTCAAACACAAAGTTATTGATACCTTTCGCCACCACGCGCGCGAAGTCGGTGGGTGGGAGTCTTCAGCAGACGGTGATAGCGACCCGCTCGAATTGATGGCTTTTGAGGCCGATGGCCATTTTTCTGAACCACCGGCAGAGTGGGGGAATCCGGAACAAAACTTGAACAGCCGGCAATTCTTCGAAATTCTGGAGCTTTGCGCTACGCAGTTGCCGGCGGTACAAGGCCGACTCTTCCTCATGCGTGAGTGGCTGGAGTTGCCCTGTGACGAAATTTGTAAGGAACTGAAGCTGACACCGACCAACCTCTACGTGCAGCTTCACCGCGCGCGGTTGCGCCTTCGGGAATGTCTGGAGTTGAACTGGTTTAAGAATGTGAGTGCCGCATGATGCCATTGATAAAAACTTGCAAGGAAGTCGCTGCATTACTGGTGGCGCGCGAGGACCGGGATATTGGCTTGGTAGATCGTCTTGCGCTGCGAATGCACCTGGCGATTTGCAACACCTGTCCGCGGTTTGAGCGGCAGATGTTGACCATGCGCAACGGCATGAAACAGTGGCGCAACTACACCTCAACGGGCGATACCACAGATCAATAAGGACATCCGAAAAATAATTTGAAATTGTTTTCCAATATGACGCATAATTGTGTGGTATTGCCGGTTTTTCGGTGATGCGAGTTTGCGGTGGTTAGTCAGGTTCGCGTCTGCTTTAAGTCTTCATTGGTTTGTTGATTGCGGTTTTGGACTCTATCGTCGCGTTTTGAGTTATTTTGAGGAGTCCTTTTAATGGGCAACAAACTTTACGTGGGCAACCTGCCCTATTCTTTCCGTGATGAAGATCTGCAACAAGCATTTGCTGCTCACGGTTCCGTTTCTAGCGCCAAAGTCATGATGGAACGCGATACCGGCCGCTCCAAAGGCTTCGGCTTCGTGGAAATGGGCAGCGACGCTGAAGCGCAAGCTGCCATTAACGGTATGAACGGTCAACAATTTGGCGGTCGTGGCTTGGTTGTCAACGAAGCCCGTCCAATGGAGCCACGTCCTCCCCGCACCGGCGGTGGTTTTGGTGGCGGTGGTGGTGGCGGCCGTAGTGGCGGCGGCGGCTACGGTGGTGGCGCTGGCGGCGGTGGCGGCTACGGTGGTGGCGCTGGCGGCGGCGGCGGCCGTAGTGGCGGCGGCGGTGGTTACGGCGGTGGCCGCAACTACTAAGCAATACGCTTCAGTATTTGAAAAAAGGACCTTCGGGTCCTTTTTGCTTTTGTAGAGTTTTATTCTGTCGGATTGCGCGCTTTACGCGGGCGACCGGCAAACAACCTGTCGAACATTGCATTCGGCAACAAACGCAAGAGTTTGGCGACCACTCCCATTTGCCAGGGAATGACCCGATAACTGTCACCGGACTCGATGGCGGCAAATGCCTGCTCAGCAAACGCTTGGGGCGACATGAGAAACGGCATGGAATAGCTGTTGTTGCGTGTCAGAGGTGTGTCGATATAACCGGGGCACACGGTGACCACTTTGACACCGGAGCTGCGCAACTCACCACGCAGGGACTCGCAGTAACTAATGAGGGCGGCTTTACTAGGGCAGTACGCGCCATGCCCCGGCATGCCACGAATACCATGCACACTTCCGATGCCAACCAAGGCACCTGACCCGCGTTGCACCATCGCCCGAATAAACGGATGAAATGTAGCTGCCACCCCAACATTATTGGTTGCAAAGCTGCGCGCCATGACGTCAAGGTCTTCCCGATGCGTGCTGTCGACGCCAACGCTGAATCCTGCACTGGCGATGACCACGTCTGGAACCCCCTGGTTTTGCAGGCAGCGCTCGCCGGCACTCACGATGCTGTCAATCACGCTGACATCGGCGCCATAGATATGGCAGCGGCAGCGGTCGATGCCTTTTTCTGTGCTCCATTTTTCTATTTCTTCCGTGCGCCGGGCGACCAATGCGAGCGAATAGCCAGACTGATAAAAATGCCAAGCCAACGCCTGACCGATGCCGCTGGAGGCACCGGTGATGAAGGCCAGCTTGCTCATGGAGTACCTATTCTTTAAAGGTTGGAACCAGTACACCACGAACCCGGCCACGCAGGTCCATCACCTGTTCCACATTGTCAAACTCCAGCGTATCCGCAGTGAACCGGTCTTTGCCGCGCGTCAACTCTACCGGTTTGTGCGACTTGATGATCTCGGTGTTTAAAAACGCATGGAGGAACTCGCTGCGATATTCCATTCGCGGAGCGGGCTCCGGCTTTTTGGTGGCGTCTGCCTCCCGAACTACCACAGCGTCGCCCAATAGTTGAACTTCCGACTGGTCTTCGTTGGTGAGCCCTTGCCTGGCGGACGCGGTGGTAAGCCGACCTTTTTCATCAAAGGAGCGAACCAGAATTTGGTCGATTTCCATCCATTTGTTGTCCGGGTAGTGGCGGGCCTGTTTGCCCTGCACTTCGGTTCGGATGCGTCCTTTGGCATCAAAGGTACGCACCGTGAACACATCCATGAAATAGTCAGGGTCATGCACTTCGACACGCGGGCCTTGTGGTGTATCCGCAGCAGGCGTGCTTCGAACCAGCCAATAGGTTGCGAGTGCCAAAAAAGCCATGACGGCCAGCGGCAGATACAACAAA
>JBIJDQ010000043.1:0-9962 GCA_044344025.1 Rhodoferax sp. | reverse complement strand
GGTAATGATCTTGTTAAATAGGTGGGCAGCCGGGTCGTTGGGCCTGGCTTAGACAATGGTGAAGTTTTCCGTGCCAGCAGCCAAGTCCTGGCGTTTGCTGCGTTGGCTGTTGAGCTTGATCTGCAGGCGCAGGTCATTAACTGAATCGGCGTTGCGCAAGGCATCTTCGTAAGTGATCAGGTTGGCCTCATAGGTATCAAACAAGGCTTGGTCAAAGGTTTGCATGCCCAAGTTACGGCTTTTTTTCATGACCTCCTTGATTTCGGCCACTTCGCCTTTGAAGATCAAGTCTGAAATCAGTGGCGAATTGAGCAAGATCTCCACCACCGCAACCCGGCCTTTGCCGTCTTGTTTGGCGATGAGCCGCTGTGACACCAAGCCCCTGAGGTTGAGCGACAAGTCCATCAGCAGCTGGGCGCGGCGTTCTTCCGGAAAGAAGTTGATGATGCGGTCGAGTGCCTGGTTTGAACTGTTGGCGTGCAACGTGGCAAGGCACAGGTGGCCGGTTTCGGCAAAGGCCACCGCGTGTTCCATGGTTTCGCGGTCGCGTATTTCACCCATCAAGATCACGTCAGGAGCCTGGCGCAAGGTGTTTTTCAGGGCAATGCCCCAGCTGTCGGTGTCAATGCCGACCTCCCGTTGGGTGACCACGCAGTTTTTGTGGGCGTGGACGAACTCAATCGGGTCTTCAATGGTGATGATGTGGCCGTGTGAGGTCTCGTTGCGGTGGTCTACCAGCGCCGCCAGCGTGGTGGATTTGCCTGAGCCGGTGGCCCCCACCATGATGCACAGCCCGCGTTTGCTGCTGACCACCTCTTTCAGGACCTGGGGTAGTTTGAGGCTGTCAATGGTTGGCAAAGTGCTGGGGATGGTGCGCAACACCATGCCCACTTTGCTTTGCTGCATGAAGGCGTTGACCCGAAAGCGCCCCAGACCCGGCGGGGCAATGGCAAAGTTGCACTCCTTGGTGCGCTCAAACTCGGCCACTTGTTTGTCGTTCATGATCGACCTGGCCAGTGCAATCGTGTGGCCACTGTTCAGGGGTTGCGGCGACACCTTGGTCACCTTGCCATCCACCTTGATGGCAGGGGGGAAGTCGGCGGTAAGAAAAAGGTCGCTGCCGTTGCGGCCCACCATCAGCTTGAGCAGGTCGGTAATGAAGGTGGTGGCTTGATCGCGTTCCATGGACTTACCCCGGGAAATTTTCTGGAATCTTGGCCTTGGAGCGAGCCTCCGAGGGGCTGATGATGTTGCGCCGCACCAGGTCGGTGAGGTTTTGGTCCAGCGTTTGCATGCCCACGCTGTTGCCGGTCTGGATGCTGGAATACATTTGCGCCACCTTGGCCTCGCGGATCAGGTTGCGGATGGCACTGGTGCCCAGCATGATCTCGTGCGCGGCCACCCGGCCCTGGCCGTCTTTGGTTTTGCACAGGGTTTGCGAGATCACCGCCTGCAAGGACTCGCTCAGCATGGCGCGAATCATCTCTTTTTCTTCCGCCGGAAACACATCAATGATCCGGTCAATGGTTTTGGCCGCACTGGAGGTGTGCAGCGTGCCAAACACCAGGTGACCGGTTTCAGCGGCAGTCATGGCCAGCCGAATGGTTTCCAGGTCACGCATTTCACCGACCAGAATGGCATCGGGGTCTTCGCGCAGCGCAGACCGCAGCGCGGCGGCAAAACTTTGCGTGTGGGGGCCAACCTCGCGTTGGTTGATCAGGCATTTTTTAGACTCGTGAACGAATTCAATCGGGTCTTCTACCGTCAGGATGTGGCCAAACTCGTTCTCATTAAGGTAGTTCACCATGGCGGCCAGCGTGGTCGATTTGCCCGAACCTGTAGGGCCGGTGACCAGCACCATGCCGCGTGGTTTCATGGCCAGATCGGCAAATATCTTGGGGGCGTTGAGCTGCTCAAGGGTCAAAATTTTGCTCGGAATGGTGCGAAACACCGCACCTGAGCCCCGGTTTTGGTTGAAAGCATTGACCCGGAACCGCGCTAGTCCGTCAATTTCAAACGAGAAGTCAATTTCAAGAAATTCTTCATAGTGTTTGCGCTGCGCATCGTTCATGATGTCGTAAACCATGGCGTGCACTTGCTTGTGGTCAAGTGGCTCCACATTGATGCGTCGCACGTCCCCGTGGACCCGGATCATCGGCGGTAGCCCGGCTGACAGGTGCAGGTCAGATGCCTTGTTTTTGACGCTGAAGGCCAGCAACTGGGTAATGTCCAAAAAAGCCCCTTGGGTTGGTTTCAATGTTTGTTACGCTCTTGCCATTATGACCATGATTGAATCCCAGCTCGCTGCGGTGCGCGACCGAATTCGTGCCGCCTGTTTAGCCTCTGGGCGTGCCTCTGATACGGTCCGCTTGCTGGCGGTTTCCAAGACATTTGGTGCCGACGCCGTGCAGGCGGCGCATGGCTCAGGGCAAGCCGCGTTTGGTGAAAACTACATTCAGGAAGCGGTGCAAAAGATCATCGCGCTGCGCCATCTGACCCTGGAATGGCATTGCATTGGTCCGGTTCAAAGCAATAAATCCCGGTTGGTGGCCGAGCATTTTGACTGGGTGCACACGGTGGACCGGCTCAAAATTGCCCAGCGCCTGAGTGAACAGCGCCCCGCCACCCTGGCACCCTTGCAGGTGTGCATTCAGGTCAATGTGGATGGCGGACCGACCAAGTCGGGGGTGTTGCCTGACCAGACGCTGGCGCTGGCGCGGCAGGTGGCAGTGTTGCCTGGGCTGCGTTTGCGGGGGGTGATGTGTATTCCCGAACCTGCTTCTGATTTTGTAGCTGCTTGCGCTGTATTTGAGAGCGCCAGAGCCCTTTTTGACGCATTGAACGCAGAAGGCTTGGGTCTGGACACCCTGTCTATGGGCATGAGTGATGATCTGGAGGCCGCCATTGCCTCAGGCAGCACCATGGTGCGGGTCGGGTCGGCCATTTTTGGCCAGCGGCATTACCCCACTTGAGGGCGGGCAGCGGCGGTGCTCAAAGGTCGGGCCGCTCAGGCGCTGATGTAGCTGCCTGATTTGCCGCCGTGCTTCTCACGCAACTTGCAATCGGTGATGGTCATGCCTCGGTCAACCGCCTTGCACATGTCGTAAATGGTGAGCAAGGCCACTTGCAACGCAGTGAGCGCTTCCATCTCTACGCCCGTGGGGCCGACGGTTTCAACGGTTGCTGTGCAAAAAATACCGCTGGCGCAGGTATCACTCGCGCTGCAAACTTCAAATTCAATAGCAACTCGAGTAAGTGCCAAGGGGTGACACAGCGGAATGAGGTCGCTGGTTTTTTTGGCTGCCATGATGCCGGCCACGCGTGCAATGCCCAGAACGTCGCCTTTTTTGGCGGTGCCCGCTGCGACCAGGGCCAGTGTGGCGGGCAGCATTTCGATGCGCCCACTGGCGATGCCGATGCGGTGGGTGGCGGCCTTGGCCGCCACATCAACCATGTGGGCCTGGCCTTGGGCGTCAAAATGGGTAAGCTGGCTCATAAATGAAGGGTTTTAAAAAGTGGAATGCAAAGGCGGCTTCACCGAACCTTTACGTGCAGGTGGCATCATACGGGCAACCCCTTTCAAGCGACCTTGATGGCGCAGACGTGCACATACCACCTCAGGAACACAAGCGGATGAGTTTTTTTAAGTCTAATTGGCCTGTAGTGCTTATGCATAAAGCACATGTAGCTATCATTTTTATTTTTTCAGCGGGTTTCGTGACGCTGGCTGGCGCGCAAACTGCACCCCTGTCAACGCTCCCCCTTTTGGGTGATGGCAGCGAGATTACCAGTGGAGCCGAGCGTCGTCTGGGTGACCGCATTGCCCGTGAGTTGTACCGCGACCCCGATTTCATTGACGACCCGGTGTTGGCCGACTACGTGCAGGGCATCTGGCAGCCACTGCTGGTGGCGGCCCGCCAGCGCGGCGAGCTCACGCCCGAGCTTGAGGAGCGGTTTGCCTGGCGCATTGTGTTGGGCCGTGACCGCAGTGTGAACGCATTTGCCTTGCCCGGGGGCTATCTGGGCGTGCATTTGGGCTTGATGGCGGTGGTGAGCAGCCGTGCCGAGCTGGCTTCCGTGCTGGGGCATGAACTCAGCCATGTCACGCAACGCCACATTGCGCGCCTGATGGCCCGCAACAGCCAACAAACCCCTTGGATGATTGGCGCCATGATTTTGGGCGCGCTGGCCGCCAGCAAGAACCCGGATGCCGGCAATGCACTGATCCTTGGTGGGCAGGCGGTGTCTGCGCAAAGCCAGCTTAATTTTTCACGCGACATGGAGCGCGAGGCTGACCGCATTGGGTTTGGTGTCATGACCCAGGCCGGGTTCGACGCGCAAGGCTTTGTGAGCATGTTTGAGAAGTTGCAACAGGCGTCGCGTTTGAACGACAGTGGTGCCTACCCGTATTTACGTAGCCATCCGTTGACCACGGAGCGCATGGCAGACATGCAGACGCGTTTGCCACTAGGGGCTGGTACTTCTGCTGGCGTGGTGCTGACCCTGCCGCACGCCATGTTGACGGCCCGGGCCAGGGTGTTATCCAACCCTGGCACCGATGCACTGCGCGCCTGGCAGGTGCAGGCAGATGACCCGGCGTTGACCACGCAAGCGCCTGCTGTGCAAGCTGGCGTGTGGTATGGCGCGGCCATGGCGGCCAGCCGCTTGAGGGAACCGGAGCAGGCGCATAAACAGTTTGCACGCTTGCAGCGGGTGGCGGCACAAGACCTTGAGGCGGCCACCCAGGCGCGTTGGTTGGGTGCAGAAATTGCGCTGGCAACGCGTGATTTGTCTCCCGCTCAACTGCTGGTATTGGGTGAATCGCTTGGCCTGGGTCAAACGGACACCAGTGCCCTGCGTCGCCCCGAGCTGTTGCTTCAGGCCGAGGCGGCGATCCAGGCTGGACAAACCGATGGGTTAAACCGGGTGGTGCAAAACCTGCAAACCTGGGTCGCCAGCCACCCGCAGGATGCGCTGACCTGGCAGTGGTTGGCCAGCCTCTACTCAGCTCAAGGCCGAAGCCTGCGTGCGTTGCGCGCCGAGGCAGAAGCGCGGGTGGCACAGCTGGATTACGTGGGCGCGCTGGACCGGTTCAAGGGGGCGCAGGATGGTTTTCGGGTTACTTCTTCAGCCAATGCCAGCGCTGATTACATTGACGCATCAATCATTGACACGCGTCGCCGTCAGGTGGAATCCCTACTTCGGGAACAGGCGTTGGAACGCTGAGTCAATGACCAGACCAAAGACCGAATAGATCAGCGAGCCCCACAGGGCGGCTGGAAAGTCGCGCACATGAAAGCCGCCCAGCACGCCCGCAGCAGCCCAAAACATCAGGGCGTTGATAACAAACAAAAACAAGCCCAGTGTGACCACGGTCACCGGCAAAGTGAGCAGCACCAGCACTGGGCGCAGCACCAGATTGAACAGGCCAATGACAAAAGCGGCAAGCAGGGCAGATGAGAAGCTGCTGACCACCACGCCTTGATACAGGTACGCCACGCACAGCAGGGCAGTTGCATTGAGCAGCCATTTGAGGATGAGTTTCATGGGCCGCAGGGTAGCACGTCAGGCTGGTTTTGACGTTGACCCTGGCTGGATTTCTGCCTTGCAGACGGTGGCTGTAGCTTGGTCGCAGGCTATCATTCGTCCCCCATGGCAGACATCCACATCACCGACATTGAGTCCGCAATTAATTTTTGGCGCGACAAGACCCCCAGCACGGGGGCGAGTGCGTTGCAGGTCAATACGGCGGCTTTAGCCGAGGTTTACGCGGTGATGGCGTTTGGGCGATCGCATGAAATTGATGAAAACGCTCTGCCAGAGGGGGCTTGGCAGGCATGGGTGGCCTGGTTTGAAAGCACGCCAGATACGCCTTGTATTGCCATCTGTTCCACCAGCCAGGGTGACGACATTTGCAAGGGGTGTGGCCGTAGCTTTGCCGAAGTGCAGTGCTGGACCGAGATGGGGCCGGTCAGTAAACGCGCCACTTGGCGGCGCATCACCCAAGAGGGAACTGCCTGGCGCTTCAACAAATATGCTGAGCGCGCCCTTTGAGAAAAGAGCAGCCCCTTTTTGTAGAGGCTGCGCAACGATCAGAGGGAAATGCCGCCTGACACTTCGATGACTTCACCATTGATGTAGCTGGCTTCGTCGCTGGCCAAAAAGGCGTAAACATTGGCAATTTCTTCTGGCTTGCCAATGCGGCGCAGGTGAACCTTGGCGCTGAGGTCAGCCAACACCTTTTCTGGCATGGCGGCGACCATGGGGGTGGCGATGAAACCGGGTGCCACTGCGTTGATCCGAACACCTTTGGGGCCCATCTCACGCGACCATGTTTTGGTAAAACCGATCACGCCGAACTTGGTTGCTGCGTAGTTGGTCTGGCCAAAGTTACCGTACAGGCCGACCACTGAGCTGGCATTCAAGATCACGCCGCCGCCTTGTGCGACCATGCCATCGGCAACGGCCTGCGTGCAATGGAAAACACCGCGCAGGTTGACATCAATCACTTTGTCAAACTGTTCGATGGTCATTTTTTGCAGGCGTGCGTCTTGTGTGATGCCTGCGTTGTTGACCAGCACGTCAATGCGGCCAAATTTTTCTTTGACTTGTGCCACGACCGAATCGACCACGGCGCGTTGGGTGACATCCATGACAAACCCTTCTGCGGTGGCTCCCAGGGCGCGGCATTGTGCAACGGCTTCGTCGACACCGGCTTGTTTCACATCACAAACGATGACGGTGGCACCTTCCTGGGCAAATTTCAATGCGGTGGCCAGGCCAATGCCTTGAGCTGCTCCAGTGATGATGGAGATTTTGTTGGTAAGTCGAGCTGTCATGATGATCCGATTAAGTAGTAAAGAAAATAACGAATAAATGTTAACCTTCATAAATTTCAATATCTTGACGCAGCGCAGCATTTCATTAAAAAACTACGGGAAAACCCTTAATTACTCATGCTTTCGCTCGATTTACACACACCGTCACGTTGATGTTGATCCCATTCTTTCGTCATAGGCAATTTTTTGGCCACTTTTTGGTGGTGGGTCAGTTTGGCTTGCTGTTGCTGCTGGGTGGTTTGGCTGCACCACGGCTGCTCACGGATGGCATGCCTTGGGGCGGTTGGCTCCTGGCGGCTTTGTCGCTGTGGCTGGGTGTCTGGACGCTGGCGCATAACCGGTTGGGCAATTTCAACATTCACCCTGCGCCCAAATCGGCCGGCCAGCTGGTGACCAGTGGGCCCTATCGCCTGATTCGTCACCCGATGTACAGTGCAGTGTTGCTGTGCGCGGGAGCCTTGGCACTGCAGGCGCCAGTGTGGGTGGGTGGCTTTGTGTGGGTTGCCTTGCTTGGGGTGCTGTGGGCCAAGGCGAGTCTTGAGGAGCGCTGGGTGGGTGAGCGCCACCCGAGCTATGTCAGTTATTGCCAACACACCAAGCGTTTTGTGCCCTGGCTGTTATAAGCCCGGTACGCGCCCGGCGCGTGGTGGTGAGACGATTCAGGTCACTGTGTTGATGGCCTGACTGGGGCCGACAGCGCCATCGTCTTGAGCCAGTCTGCCTCTTTGTCCAGTGGCAAGGTGAGAAATCTCTCGGGCACCTCCCATAACAATACCTTTGGCGGTGCAGTTTTGAACGATTCATCGGTCAAATAGGCGCCTGTTGCCTGCAGGAAGCCGCCACCGTCTTTGGCTACATTGAGCACTTTGGTGCGCAGCGCCTGTTGCAAATGCCCATGGAAATTGCCACGCAACGAGTAGGATGTGCCAGTCAGCACCACGTCCACAGCGCTGTCACCAAACAGGCCTGTTGCTTGGTCAGCACTGGTCTGGGTGGTGAGTTCGGTGGTTTCTGTGTCGGGTTTGGGCCGCAGCATGTTTGGCATGTGTTCAAGCCCCATCAAGCGAATCAAGTCGCCGGGGCGCTCAACCGCAGTAGCCTGCGTTGTTGTTACAAAAGTCGCCTCGTCAAGTTGCGTGTTCAGCGATGTGATGTATGTGGCGATGACACTGGCGGCTACTTTTGCCCCCACCTGATTCCAGTGGGTGTCGCTGCGGTAATACACGGACTGGTTTTTTGCCGCTTGTTGTAGCGGCCCGAGAAGATCAACTGCCATGACCCCCGACTGATTTAAGCGAGTCAGTGCCTGAGAATACCGCGTTGCGTTGTAAGCGGGGTAGCCCGCAGCAGACCAGTGTTCAGGGTGAACCCTGGCCTTGTCTGGCACCAAAGCCACAACCAGTTGAATGCCTTTTTGAGCCAGCCCGTGTGAGGTTTTGGACAGCAGTTGCACGCGGGCTGCCATGTTGGAATCCCCCAAGGGATGGTATTGAAGTTCTTCTGTGAGAAACAACCAATCGCCTCGCCCAAGGCGCACCTGCTCGCCCGTGCCCTTTGTCAAGACAAAACGCAGCATGTTGGCACCGGCGATCAGATCAGCTCTTGCCGGCAAACGATGGTCTATTTGCTTTTCCAGCGTGCCAGTGGTACGGCCTTGGCGGAAATCCGTCCAGGTTGAGGGAAACGCCATTTCCTGGAACTTTAGGCTGGCAGCCGTAAATTGCCAAAACCCTGCCACCATGACGCACCCCAGGGTGACTGCGGCCCACTTTGGCAGATATGAAGTAGCTAAAGCATCATCGGGTGTTGCTTGGTCTTGCATGATGGACTCAAAACTGAAAGTAGAGGAAAGGCGTGAACGACTGAGACGACAGGGTGGCTACCGCCCATAAAAACAGTGGCACGATGGCGTAGCGAAGGGGGCCACCCGAATGGCGCTTGAGCCAGGGCATGGCATACACCAGCAAAATGCCGAGCATTGCGACCGCAAGTCGGTCATCGGTAATCTGCCATGCCATGGACGGGCTGAAACTCCACCCTTGCATACCCGCCATGCCCGCAAACATGCGGCCCGCACCGTGAATATCTGCAGCCCTGAACATCACCCAACCTACCATGACCAGCAGCATGGTTCTGGCGACCTGAACGACGTGAGGCAGTCGAGAAGGGCCAAACTTGCTTTCCAAATACCGTTCCATCGCCAAAATAGCGCCATGCCATGCACCCCAAAGAACAAAAGTCCAGTTGGCACCGTGCCATAGGCCCCCAAGCAGCATGGTCAGAAAAAGATTGATGTAAGTTCGAATGACACCTTTTCGATTGCCCCCCAACGAAACGTAGAGGTACTCGCGCAGCCAATTTGACAAAGACATGTGCCAGCGTTTCCAGAATTCGGTGATTGATTTTGAGGTGTAAGGGTCATTGAAGTTCTCTGGGAACACAAAACCAATCATCAGAGCCAGCCCGATGGCCATGTCGGTGTAGCCGCTGAAATCGAAAAACAACTGAATGGTGTACGCCACAGCACCTATCCAGGCATCTGCAAAGGTTGGTGCAGATGCCGAAAAAGCAGCATCTGCCAGCGGTGCGACCGTGTCAGCAATCAGCACTTTTTTACAAAAGCCCACCATGAAGAGCAGTGAACCACGTGAGAAGCGGGTGACCGAGTGAACCCGACTGCGAAATTGTTGCGCCAGCAAGTGGTATCGCAAAACCGGTCCTGCCACAAGGTGGGGAAACAGCGCAATGAATGCTGCAAAGTCAATCAGATTGCGCGCAGGTGGTGCTTCTTTGCGGTAGATGTCAACAAGGTAGCTAATGGCGTGAAAGATATAGAAGGACAGACCAATAGGCAAAATCACGTGTGCAAAGTCGATGCTTTCAAAACCCATGGCTTTCAGGGCTGTATTGAAACTTTCGACACCAAAGTTGGCATACTTGAAGTAGGCCAGGGCCAGCAAGTTCAGGGTGACGCCTGCCGTCAAAAGTCGGAATCGTTGTGTCTCGGTATGAGATGCGTCAATTGCCAGGGCAAAGCCGTAGCTCACCAGGGTGACACCTACGAGCAGACCCAAAAAGTCTGGTCGCCACCATCCGTAAAAAAAATAGCTAAAAACCAGAATA
>JBIJDQ010000547.1:0-2734 GCA_044344025.1 Rhodoferax sp. | reverse complement strand
GCCCTGCGCGGCTATGCCACCGCCACCGACCTGGCCGACTACCTGGTCAAAAAAGGTTTGCCATTTCGCGATGCCCATGAATGCGTGGCGCATGCCGTCAAGGCCGCCATTTCTCACCAGGTGGACCTGTCCGAACTGCCGCTGGCCGTGTTGCAGGGTTTTAATTCGTCCATTGAAAAAGATGTGTACACCTGCCTGAGCCTGCGTGGCTCACTTAATGCACGTGACATTTTGGGTGGCACTGCCCCCAACCAGGTTCGTGCACAAATTGCCAGGCACCGCGCGCGCTTGGCCTAACCAAAAGATTCACTCTCATGAACAAGTCCTCTTGCTTCTCCTGGGCGCTGGCCGCCGTTTTGACATTCACAGTCTTGCCCGCTTCCGCCCAACCAGCCAAAGCACGCGCCAGCGCCGGGATCGATTTATCAGCCCGACTGACGGAAGCCCAAGCCAACCCGCAACTGGCCTCCGAGCTGCTGATCAAAGGCCGCCGGGTGGCTGCCGTGTGTGCCAATTGCCACGGCGAAGGTGGCAACAGCGTGAAGCCTGATATTCCCAACCTGGCCGGGCAAAACCCCGCATATTTGCTGGAGCAAACGCGCCAGTTTGCCGACGGCAGACGGCGTTATGACTTCATGGAAGGCATGATCAAGGCCATGAGCAGCGACGAAAAGGTGGGGGCCGCGCTGTTTTATGCCGCACAAGCCGTCATCACCTCGTCGGCCACCAACCCGACGCTAGCGGCCAAAGGCAAAGAAATTTTCAGCAAAAACTGTTTCCGCTGCCACGGCAACGACGGGCACGGCAACGACACTTTTGCCCGCATTGCGGGCCAGCAAAAGGTTTACCTGGTCAACACCTTGAAGAGTTACCGCAGCGGCCAAGGCCCGCGCAGCAACCCCCTGATGACCGACAACACCCGCCACCTGACCGATGCTGACATTGAATCTGTGATGACTTACGTGTCTTCCCTGAAATAATTTTTTCACCCCTCTCTTTACCCAAGCTCCCCCATGACCGAACCTACCCAAACCCAGCCCGAAGTCAAAGTGCCCTACACCACCGGTTGGCGGTTGGCGACCATCGTCTGCCTGGTGATCATGGTCATTGGTGCCACCTCCTGGATGAGCATGTATGAAATGGCCAATGCCCAGATTGTTCATTTGCAGGCCAAACTGAAAAATTTGCCACAAACCAAGTACGTGGCGGTGCTGCTGGACGAAAAACAGGCACCAGGGATGCTGGTGACCTTTGACCCGCAAGATGGCTTTTTGATGTTGCAGCGCCTCACCGACATCAAGGAAGGACCCAACGACAGCATGCAGTTATGGGACAACAGCGACCGCGCCAAACCGGTGTCATTGGGTGTTCTAACTCCAAAAATCAGAACTGCCCAACTGGCCATGACCGAAAAAAACCTCTCCAAAGTGACCCAACTGGCCATCAGCGTGGAAAACCGGGGTGGCACTGAGCCCGGAAAAATGCCGCTTCTGCCCTACCTTTATGCGGGTGCGCTTATTCAGAAGGCGTTGTAGATCTGGGTAAACCATGCTTTTATTTTTATAGTGCTTTATTCAACAGCAGCAAGCATTACAGGCCAAAAACACCAAATTTACCCCCTCAAACAGGCGCACAAGTCAGTTTGAGCAACTCTGCCCCTTCCACCACTTGGTCACCGGGCGCGTAGAGCAACTCTGTCACCACACCGTCCATGGGTGCGGCAATGGTGTGCTCCATTTTCATCGCGTCCATCACGGCCAGGGCTTGACCTCGTTTGACCACATCACCGGCCTTGACGGCAAATGACACCACCTTGCCCGGCATAGGTGCAGTCAGGCGGCCGCCTTCTGCGGGCGCTTCGCCCGCATGCAGCAGCAAGTCAATAGCGATGATTTGGGTCGCGCCTTGTGCCGTGTGGATGTGCGCTACCTCGCCTTTTCGGTACACATTCACCAGTGCACGTTGTCCGGCATATTGCAGGTCAATGCCTTGCGGCGTGGCGACAAACGTCAGCACACCTGCGGTGTCACCCACCTTGAGCGACAGTGCGCCGTCGTGCAGGTAGGTCAGCCCGGCTTGCACGTGTTCGCCACCAAATTCAAACTCAAAGCGGCGGGTGAACACCCCGTGGCTGCGCCAGCCGTCGGTTTTGCTGAACGGGTCAGCGGTTTCCGTCTGGCGCTCATCGAGCAGGGTTTGGGCCACATCAGCGGCCCCAGCCAGTGCCAGGCCAACCCGCTCCTGATGGAACAACACGGCGGCTTCGCGCGGGATCAGGCCGGTATCCAGATTGGCATTGGCAAACGATGGCGACTGCACCACATGGCGCAAAAACTGCACATTGGTGGTTAGGCCCACGATGTGGGTTTGGGCCAATGCCGCATCTAACCGGGCCAGCGCCTGGTCGCGGGTGTCGCCATGAACGATCAACTTGGCCACCATCGAGTCGTAATACGGGCTGATGGTGTCACCCTGGCGCACGCCGTCGTCAAAGCGCACCGGCTGTGCATCCCGCGCACGGCTGCCATGGCCAGAGTTGACTGGCGGCGCAAACGCCAGGTGCACGGGCTTGCGGTAAATGTCCAGCGTGCCGGTGGCGGGCAGAAAATTGTTGTCGGGGTTCTCGGCGCAAATGCGTGCCTCAATGGCGTGGCCGGTGATTTTGAGCTGGTCCTGGCGCAGCGGCAGGGGTTCACCGCTGGCCACCCGCAGTTGCCATTCCACCAGGTCTTGC
>JBIJDQ010000042.1:0-9977 GCA_044344025.1 Rhodoferax sp. | reverse complement strand
CAGGTCAATCATTTCGCCCGCACCGACGAACAGGACCTTGACCTCTTTCAAGTCCTCAAACAACTGGCCTGCCAAGCGCACGGCGGCGGCGGCCATGCTGATGGAGTGGGCACCGATTTCAGTGGAGCTGCGCACCTCTTTGGCCACGGCAAAAGACCGCTGGAACAGCTGGCTTAAGGTGGTGCCCAGAGCGCCTGCGGCCTCAGCCGCACGCACGGCATCCTTGATCTGGCCCAGAATCTGGGGCTCACCCAACACCATTGAGTCCAGCCCGCTGGCGACCCGAAAGGCGTGGCGGGCGGCTTGGCCGTCTTGCAAGGTGTAAGAGTGCGCCCGCAGCAACTCTGGCGACACGCCACCGCTGTGGGCCAGCCAGTCGAGCGTGTGCTGCAGCTGGGGTTGTTCGCAGGCGCAATAGATCTCGGTTCGGTTGCAAGTGGAGATCAAGGCCGCTTCAGGCTGGCGACTCAGTGCACCGCGCAGGGCTCGCAAGGTGGGCTCCACTTGGTCGATGGCGAACGCGAACCGACCGCGCAAATCGAGCGGTGCGGTGGTGTGATTGATGCCTAGAGCCCAGACTGCCATCGCGGAATTATAAAATCACTGCCCATGTGCTTTGACCTGTATCATTTTTTCTTTTGGCCCAAGGCTTGCCGATGAGTTTTTTAGCGTTGCTGAACCATGTCATCAATTTTGTCGCCCCAGCGGTCTGGCTGGCGTTGCTGATGCCACTGCTGAGCCGGATTTTTATGAAAAAAAGCCCTGTAGTGCACGCGCTACCTAAGCAAGTAGCTATACATTTTGCAGTTTTGGTGCCGGTGCTTGTGATTGGGCTGCTGGTGTTTGGGCGCGACGGCAAGATGCTCACCTACCTGTCCATGGTGTTGTGCTGCGCCACTGTGCAGTGGGCCATGTTCAAAGCCTGGCGCTGACCCGTCTGGCCGTGGCCACGATCTGGGGTTCAAATGTATTAGTGAATGCAAATATAAGCTGAGACGGTTGATTTAAATCAAGCCTTTTTGGCCGGTTGCCGCTAAGCTTTGCGCTCCATTTCAACGACTCCGGAAGCCCCATGAAGTTTTCAATTTTGCTTGCCAGCTTGGCCCTGACCAGCTGTTTTGTCTCTGCCGCACATGCCGCAGACCCCGAGTATTTGCGCATCATTGGCACCGACACCAAGTTTGTTGCCAAAAACGCCAAGGGAGAAGAAACCGTGATCACCCGCGTGATGACCCCTTGCGCTAAAAACAAAGGGTGGTTGCAGCCGATGGTGCCAGTGGCCGGTGTGCACCCCGTGGGTGAAATTGAAGTGCTCAATGCCATGAATGACCGCGATGCCTTGCTGGTAGACATGCGTGAGCCCGAAGACCGAGCCAACGGCACGATTGGTGGCTCCATGCACATTGTGTACACCGAAGTGGCTGGCCGCTTGAACGAGCTGGGTTGTACCAAGGTGGCGGGTAAATGGGACTGCGCCAAGGCAAAAAAAGTGTTTGCTTTTTGCAATGGCCCGGTGTGTCCGCAAAGCCCGAGCGCCATTTTGGCCATGACGCGTGAGGGTTTTCCGGCGGAGCGCATTTATTATTACCGTGGCGGCATGTTGGACTGGGCTGCGCTGGGCTTCCCGGTGGTGAAGGGCGACTTTTAAGGGGTCAGGCCTCGGGTGGGAAAAAATCCACCCGGTCGGTAATGATGCCGTCCAGTCCCAAGGCCAGCAGGCGTTGGGCAGCTTCTGTCTCGTTGACGGTGTAGCTCAAGGCGCGCAAGCCAGCGCTTTTGGCTTGGGTCATGCTGGAGGTGTCCCACAGGTCTTGGTTGCAGACCACAGCCACACAGCCCAGGCGCAGGGCGGTTTCCAGCCAGCCGGTCCACAAGTAGTCCAGCAGCAGGCCACGCGGCAGCTCAGGATGGGCCTGTTGTGCGCCTTCAAGCGAGGCCACATCAAATGAAGTGAGCAGGGGAGGGACAGTCGCTTTGTGCCAAAGCCGTGCCGCATGGCGTGCCACCACCTCACCGGTGTGTTGCTCGGTGCCGGGTGTGGCCTTGATCTCAATGTTTAGAAAAAAATCGTTTTTTAGGCAGTAGCGCGCAATTGCCTCAAAGGTGGGTAGCGGCTCACCAGCAAAGGGGGTGGAGTGCCAACTGCCTGCATCCAGCAGCGCCAGCGTGCCCCAAGGGTGCTCCCCCGCCACCGCGCTCAAGCCACGCCCCAGGGCTTCGACCGCGTTGGTGGTGCGTTGCAGGGTGGGGTCATGCATCAAAAACGGAATGCCGTCGGCACTAAGTTTGACATCACATTCAAACATGCGGTAGCCATGGCTGGCCCCCATGCGAAAAGCCGCCAGCGTGTTTTCAGGGGCCAGTTTGCCCGCGCCCCGGTGGGCAATCCAGCGCGGGTAGGGCCAGTGGTCGGCGGTAAGTGAGGTCATGGCTTGAACTCCATGCGCATGCCACTGGCGGCATCAAAGTGGTGAACCTTGCCGGTGCGCGGCGTCACATGCAGGGTGCTGCCAATGGGGGGTGTGGCATGGAATTCTTCGGTGCGGATGATGACCAATTCATCCCCCACAGCATGGGTCCAACGGCCGTAGGTGAGCCGCTCGGCACCCAGCATTTCAACCGCCTCTACCGTCAGTGCCCAGCCGCTGGGGGTGATGTCCAGGTGTTCTGGGCGCACCCCGGTAATGGTGTTGGCGGGAGCGTTGGGGGCATTTTTCAGCAGGTTCATCGGGGGCGAACCCATGAACCCGGCGACAAAGGTCGTGGCCGGGCGGTTGTACACCTCTTCGGGCGTGCCAAATTGCTCCATCACGCCCGCATTCATGACCATCATGCGCTGCGCCAGCGTCATGGCTTCGACTTGGTCGTGGGTCACAAACAAGGAGGTGATGCCCAACTCGCGGTGCAGTTTCTGGATTTCAAGGCGGGTCTGGGCGCGCAGCTTGGCATCCAGGTTGCTCAAGGGCTCGTCAAACAAAAACACCTGGGGTTGGCGAACGATGGCGCGGCCCATGGCCACCCGCTGGCGCTGGCCACCGGAGAGTTCACGTGGCTTACGCGTTAAAAACGGGCCAATTTCCAGAATCTTGGCCGCCTTGTCCACCCGTGCCTTGATTTCATCGGGGGGCACTTTGGCAATCTTCAGGCCATAAGCCATGTTCTCAAACACGCTCATGTGCGGGTACAAGGCATAGTTCTGGAACACCATGGCGATGTCGCGCTCAGACGGCTCCAAGTTGTTCACCACCCGGTTGCCGATGGAAATGTCACCTGCGCTGATTTCTTCGAGGCCCGCCACCATGCGCAACAAGGTGGATTTGCCACAGCCCGACGGCCCGACGATGACGACAAACTCGCCATCATGAATCTCGGCACTGACCCCATGAATGACTTGGTTGGCGGTTTTGCCAGCGCCGTAGCATTTGACAACGTTTTTAAGTGTGATGGAAGCCATAGTTTTTATCAGTCGAGGATGGCACAAATGTTCTTCGCAAATCTTTGTCTGTCCGAAGGCCCTTGATCAGTTGAGGACAGAGCGACGCGCTGCTCCGCAGGTGCATCGGTCTGTCCCCAAACATATTACTTTTCGGTATCCACCAGTCCTTTGACAAACCATTTCTGCATCAGCATCACCACCAGCGCCGGTGGCAACATGGCCAGCACGGCGGTGGCCATGACGATGTTCCACTGCATCTCGGAGTCTCCGCCCGAGATCATGCGTTTGATGCCAATCACCACCGGGTACATGTCCTCGTTGGTCGTCACCAGCAGCGGCCAAAGGTACTGGTTCCAGCCATAAATGAATTGAATGACAAACAGCGCGGCAATCGAGGTTTTGGACAGGGGCACCAACACATCCCAAAAAAACCGCATCGGTCCGGCACCATCCATGCGGGCGGCTTCCACCAGTTCTTCGGGCACCGTCAGAAAGAACTGCCGGAACAAAAAGGTGGCCGTGGCGGATGCAATCAGCGGAATCGTCAAACCCGCATAACTGTTGAGCATGCCAAGGTCAGACACCACCTTGTAAGTGGGCCCAATGCGCACCTCCACCGGCAGCATTAGCGTGATAAAGATCGCCCAGAAGAAAAACATGCGAAACGGAAAACGGAAGTAGACGATGGCAAAGGCTGATAGCAAGGAAATGGCAATTTTGCCGATGGCAATGATCAGCGCCGAGATCAGGCTCACCGTCATCATCTGGCCCACCGGGGCTTTGGAGCCCGAGCCACCACCCGTGCCGTTCCAGGCAGCGGTGTAGTTTTCAATCAAATGCCCTCCGGGCAGCAAGGGCATGGGGGACTGGACAATGGCCTGTGAGGTCTGGGTGGAAGCTACAAAGGTCAGGTACAACGGAAACGCCACCACCAGCACGCCGATCACCAGCACCGCATAGGACAGCACTTTCAGCCAGGGTCGGCGCTCAACCATGTGGGCATGCCTTCATCAGTAATTCACTTTCTTTTCTACAAAGCGGAATTGCACCACCGTGAGTGCCACCACAATGACCATCAACACCACCGATTGCGCGGCCGAGCCACCCAGGTCCATGGCCTTGAAGCCGTCAAAGTACACTTTGTAAACCAATATGGCGGTGTCTTTGCCCGGGCCGCCTTGCGTGGCTGCGTCAATGATGGCAAAGGTGTCAAAAAACGCGTAAACAATGTTGATCACCAGCAGGAAAAACGTGGTGGGTGACAGCAGCGGAAATACGATCGTCCAGAACCTGCGCCACGGCCCGGCACCGTCAATGGCTGCCGCCTCGATCAGCGACTTTGGGATGCTTTGCAGGCCCGCCAGAAAAAACAGGAAGTTGTAGGAAATTTGTTTCCACACGGCGGCCATCACCACCAGCATCATGGCGTGGGTGCCGTTCAGCAGGTGGTTCCAGTCCACCCCAAAGGCGCGCAACCAATACGACACCACACCCACGCTGGGCGCAAACATGAACAACCACAACACGCCCGCCACAGCCGGTGCCACGGCATAGGGCCAGATCAGCAGGGTTTTAAAGACCAGAGCCCCTTTAACCACCCGGTCAGCAAACACCGCCAGCAACAATGACAAGCTGATTCCGGTCACGGCCACCAGGCTTGAAAAAATAGCAGTGGTGTAAAACGATGCCAGGTAAGTGTCG
Organism: Rhodoferax sp.; assembly: GCA_044344025.1. Classification (GTDB taxonomy): domain Bacteria; phylum Pseudomonadota; class Gammaproteobacteria; order Burkholderiales; family Burkholderiaceae_C; genus Rhodoferax. The sequence goes on along the minus strand of JBIJDQ010000042.1, from coordinate 4,840 downwards.
TCGTTCCAGAGGTTGCGGAAGTTCTCCAGCCCAACCCACTCGACGGACGTGCCAAAGGCATCGGATTGCTGCACCGACTGCAACAGTGCCTGCGCCGCGGGCCAGAAAAAAAACAACGCGATCACGGCCACCTGGGGTGCGATCAGCACCCAAGGCAACCAGCTTGAGCGAAAGAAGACGCGTTTTTCCACGGCCTGGGTTTAACCCTTCTTGTTGGCTTTTTCGAAACGCTCCAACAACTCATTGCCGCGTTTCACGATCGAATCCAGTGCTTCTTTGGCGGTTTTTTTGCCACCCCAGACTTGTTCCAGCTCTTCGTCCTCAATGGTACGAATCTGCACATAGTTGCCCAGACGAATGCCACGCGATTTGTCGGTGACTTTGCGGACCATCTGGTTGACAGCCACGTCGGTTCCCGGATTTTCGTTGTAGAAGCCAGATTTTTCAGTCAGCTGGAAAGCGGCTGTGGTGATGGGCAGGTAGCCGGTGCGCTTGTGGCTGGCGGATTGCACTTCAGGGCTCGACACATAGGTGAAAAACTCAGCCACACCTTTGTACTCATCGGCCTTTTTACCCGCCATGACCCACAGACTGGCACCGCCAATGACGGTGTTTTGAGGTGCGCCAGGCACATCGGGGTAATAGGGCAGGGGTGCCAGGCCAAAGGCGAACTTGGCGTTTTTCTTCACATTGCCATAGAACCCGCTGGAGGTGGTGATCATGGCGCACTCGCCCGAGACAAAGGTGGCTTCGGGCACATTGGCACGGCCTTTGTATACAAACAACCCTTGCTTGGCCATGTTGGACAGGTTGTCAATGTGGCGCACATGCAGATCCGAGTTGACCTTCATGCGCGCGTCCATGCCGCCCAGTCCATTGGCTTTGGTGGCAAATTCAACGTTATGCCAGGCTGAAAAGCTTTCGAGCTGGGTCCAGCCCTGCCAGGCCACAGTCAATGGGCATTTGTGGCCATTGGCCTTGAGCTTGGCGGCAGCCAGTGCCACCTCAGGCCAGCTGCTGGGTGCCTTGCTGGTGTCAATGCCAGCAGCCTTGAAGGCATCCTTGTTGAAATAAAACACTGTGGTCGAGCTGTTGAATGGAAAGCTCAACATTTCGCCACTGGGTGCGGTGTAGTAACCGGCAACGGCGGGAATGTAGGCTTTGGGGTCAAACTTCTGAGCCGCGTCTTTCATGACCTTGCCGACCGGCACGATCGCGCCCTTGCTGGCCATCATGGTGGCCGTGCCCACTTCAAACACCTGCAAGATGTGTGGTGCATTGCCCGCACGGAACGCGGCCACCGCCGAGGTCATGGACTCGTCGTAAGTGCCTTTGTAAGTGGGGACAATTTTGTAATTGGTCTGGCTGGCATTAAAGCCCTTGGCCAGGTCATTGACCCATTCTCCATTGACGGCCGTCATGGAGTGCCACCACTGGACTTCGGTCACGGCGTGGGCGGACAAGGCAAAAGACGCTGCCAAAGCAACGGCAGCAAGTTTCAATTTCATGGCATCTCCTTCAGGTTAGAGCGCAGAGCTTAGTCAAAATGGATGACAGTACTGCGACAAAATTAAGTCAATTTGTGCAAAGCTTGATTAAACGCAGGTTTTTGTCGCAGGCTTATCAGGGTTTCCATCACCCCAGTAGGGCGATGCTGCGCTGCGGTAACATCAATCCCCCAAGCCGCGATGCCACTTTCCTGGTGCACATCTACCCAGATATGGCTGCAAACACACTCCTCTGATGAACGCTCCCCTCACGCTTAGCCAATTGTTGCCCGCTGACGCTCCAGCGCCGCACGGGCAGGAACGTATCCGCGAAATTCCCTACAACTACACCTCGTTTTCTGATCGGGAAATCGTCATTCGCCTGCTGGGGGCTCCTGCCTGGGATTGGCTCAACAAGCTGCGTGATGAGCGCCGCACCGGTCGCTCGGCACGCATGTTGTACGAGGTGTTGGGTGACATTTGGGTGGTGCAGCGCAACCCCTATTTGCAGGATGACCTGCTGGACAACCCTAAACGCCGTGTCTTGCTGGTGCATGCCTTGCAACACCGTCTGACCGAGGTGCAAAAGCGCCGCTCGCCCGAACTTGACCCCCAGCGGGATGCGTTGGTGGGGCTGTTGCTGGACGCGGCAGGCCGGGCGGTCAAGGCCTTTGATGCTAATTTTGTTGAAACCGCCATGCTACGCCGCAAGGCCCAAAAAGTGCTGGCCAAACTCACGGCCAAGGACAACATCAAGTTTGACGGTCTCAGCCGCGTGAGTCATGTCACCGATGCCACCGACTGGCGGGTGGAGTACCCGTTTGTGGTGCTCACGCCAGACACAGAGGCAGAGATGGCTGGCTTGGTCAAAGGCTGTATTGAACTGGGTTTGACCATCATTCCGCGCGGTGGTGGCACGGGCTACACCGGCGGTGCGATTCCATTGACCTGGAAGAGTGTTGTCATCAACACCGAAAAACTGGAGGCCATGACCGAGGTCGAGATGCTTCAGCTGCCAGGCTTGAACCACGAGGTGGGCACAGTCTGGTCAGAGGCCGGGGTGGTGACCAACCGCGTGGCACAGGCCGCCGAGCGCGCCGGTTTTGTGTTTGCGGTAGACCCAACCTCGTCTGAGGCCTCGTGTGTTGGCGGCAACATTGCCATGAACGCGGGGGGCAAAAAGGCAGTGTTGTGGGGCACGGCGCTGGACAATCTGGCCAGCTGGCGCATGGTGACACCGCAAGCCGAATGGCTGGAGGTGACCCGCTTGCACCACAACATGGGCAAGATTCATGATGCTGAGGTGGCCAGTTTTGAGCTGCAATACTTCAAAGCGGATGGCAAAACGCCCATTCGCAAAGAGCGGCTGGACATTCCGGGGAAAAGTTTCCGCAAGGAAGGCTTGGGCAAAGACGTTACTGACAAATTTCTGAGTGGGCTGCCTGGCATTCAAAAAGAAGGCTGCGACGGCCTGATTACCAGCGCCCGCTGGGTGGTGCACCGCATGCCCAAGCACACTCGCACGGTGTGCCTGGAGTTTTTTGGCAATGCCAGAGATGCAGTGCCCAGCATTGTGGAAATCAAAGACTTCATGTTCGCTGAAGCATTGCGCTCGGGCGTATTGCTTGCCGGGTTGGAACACCTGGATGACCGTTATTTAAAAGCGGTGGGCTACGCCACCAAGTCCAAACGGGGAGCCCCGTTTCAGGCCGGCTCAGGCATCAGCGTGCCCAAGATGGTGCTGTTTGGTGACATTGCAGGTGACGATGCAGACGACGTGGCCCGTGTGACCAGTGAGGTGGTGCGTATTGCCAACTCGCGCAACGGCGAGGGTTTTATTGCCATCAGCCCCGAAGCTCGCAAGAAATTCTGGCTCGACCGCAAACGCACTGCCGCCATCAGCAAACACACCAACGCCTTCAAGATCAACGAAGACGTGGTGATTCCGCTGCCCCGTATGGCCGAGTACACCGACGGCATTGAGCGCATCAACATTGAGTTGAGTCTGCGCAACAAACTGGCGTTGTGTGATGCCCTGCAAGCCTTTTTCAGCCAGGGCACCCTGCCCCTGGGTCGGCAAGACGATGCCAGCGACATTTCGCCTGCCGAGATGCTGGAAGATCGCGTAGCGCAGGCGCTGGCACTGCTGGCTGGGGTACGTGCGCTATGGACGGGTTGGTTGCAAGGTGTTGAACCCTTGTTTGTCCAATTGCAAGACCACAGTTTGCGCGCCAGCTGGAAAACGCAAATTCGCCAGCCGTTGCAGCAAATCTTCAGCGGTGTGGCGTTTGAGCAAGTTTTGAGCGAGTGCAACGCCATACACCAACGGGTGCTCAAGGGCCGGGTGTGGGTGGCTTTGCACATGCACGCGGGTGACGGCAATGTGCACACCAACATACCGGTCAACAGTGACGACTACGACATGCTGCAAGCCGCCCACGGTGCCGTGAAACGCATCATGGCGCTGGCACGCAGCCTGGACGGGGTAATTTCTGGCGAGCATGGCATTGGCATCACCAAGCTGGAGTTTTTGAGCGATGCCGAGTTGCAGCCCTTCACCGACTACAAGGCCAGAGTCGACCCGGAAGGCCGTTTCAACAAAGGCAAGTTGCTAAGAAATACAGAGCAAACTAATGAGGACAGACAAGCACGAGAGCCTGATTTAGCCCTATATTCTGACCTGACCAATGCGTACACGCCAAGTTTTGGCCTGATGGGACACGAGTCGCTCATCATGCAGCAAAGCGACATCGGTGCCATTGCCGACAGTGTCAAAGACTGCCTGCGTTGCGGCAAGTGCAAACCAGTGTGCTCGACCCACGTGCCGCGCGCCAACCTGCTGTACAGCCCACGCAACAAGATTTTGGCCACCTCTCTGCTGGTCGAGGCCTTCCTGTACGAGGAGCAAACCCGCCGGGGCATCTCCATTCGCCATTGGCAGGAGTTTGAAGACGTGGCCGACCACTGCACGGTGTGCCACAAGTGCCTTTCGCCCTGCCCGGTGAAAATCGATTTCGGCGATGTGTCGATGAACATGCGCAACTTGTTACGCAAAATGGGCAAAAAGAGCTTTCGACCAGCTGGGGCCGCAGCCATGTTCATGCTCAATGCCACCAACCCCGAGACCATCAAGGCGGCGCGCTCGGTGATGGTCAATGTCGGCATTCGGGCACAGCGTTTGGCTGCGGACTTGCTGAAGGTGGTGGCGCGCAAACAAACCAAGGCACCACCTGCCACGCTAGGTACGGCGCCGATCAAAGAGCAAGTCATCCACTTCATCAACAAAAAGCTGCCAGGCGGTTTGCCCAAGAAGACCGCCCGTGCCTTGCTGGACATTGAAGACAAAGACTACG
>JBIJDQ010000546.1:0-2737 GCA_044344025.1 Rhodoferax sp. | reverse complement strand
TGCAGCATGCGGCTTGCATAAAACGAGAGTGCCCAAAGGCTGGTGACAAAAATACCCAGGGTGAACAGGGTCACCCGGGCTTTCAGTGAGTGGCGCTCAGTGAAGGGGGACTTCATGGCTTGGCCTGGTCCAGACCGGCCCGACCGGCCTACCCCCATCATGGGCAAAACTGCGTGAAGACAACGTGTACATAGCCCACAATCGTAGGCTCCGGCCCACACCCACAATGCCTGAAAGTAGGTATGCGGCTTACCTATAAACCGGTAGTCTTCGGCCTTTATTTCTGCTAAATCCGAAAAAAAACTTGAGTGCAGCATAGGGTTAACACTGGTGCCAGTGCCTTTTGAGGCATTTTTATGCATAAGCCCGCATCGCATGCACGTCGTAGAATTCGCTGTTGCAATTTCACCCAAACGCAGGAGTCGCTCATGGACGGTCTTCAGACCACAGGCAGCGCACAGTCGTTGGCTGACGAGACCTCTGCCTTGCGCACAAAAGCAGAGTCGCTCTGGCGTGAGCGCCCAACGGGTCTGACTCACAGCGTTAACCCCACTTGCCCGCCCGACACCTGTCATCTGCTGGCCGAGTTACAGATTCACCAGATCGAGCTTGAGGTGCAAAACGAGCAGTTGCGCGGCGCTCAGCGGGCACTTGAGATTGAGCGCAGCCGGTACTTTGACCTGTACGATCTCGCGCCCATCGCCTATTGCACCCTGAATGACAAGGGTTTGATCATTCAAGCCAACCAGACCACCGCCAAGCTGTTTGACCTAAGCCGCCAGAACTTGGTCCAGTGGGCGTTTTTTCGCCTTGTATTTCAATTGGACAAGCACACCTGGCATTTGCACTGCCAACAATTGGTCGATTCTGGCGAGCCTCAGACCAGCGAACTGCGCATGGTCAAATCCGATGGCACCCCGTTTTGGGGGCATTTGGTGAGCACCTTGCAACCGGCGCAAGACGGCACCCTGAACCAGCGCGTGGTCATCAGCGACATCAGCGAGCTCAACCGAACCAGTCTGGCCGAGCGCAAGGCGGAGCTGGCTCGCAGTTTGCTGCAATCCCAAGAGCAATCCAGGCACCGCTTTTCTTGCGAATTGCACGACCGCACCAGCGCCAACCTGGCCGCCTTGCGCCTCAACCTGGAGCTGATCTTGAACACCGCTGCGCTCTCGCGAGGCACTGCGGCGTTTACCGACTGCGTGGCCGACACCTGGGCCTTGCTGGAAGACACCAATACCGGTATTCGCGACGTTTGCCAAGACCTGCGTCCGCCAGCATTTGACCTGGGTGGCTTGACGGCAGCGGTGCAAAGCTACGCCCACTCGGTTCGCAAACGCACGGGTTTGGTGGTTCAAGTGACGTGCCACCACCCTGAAATTGACCTGCCCAATGAGCTGGCGCTGGCGCTGTTTCGCATCGTGCAAGAAGCCCTGACCAATTGCATCAAGCATGCCCGTGCCAGCGCGGTCACGATCAACTTGCAGCTTGACACCCAGCCGCTGCACATCAGCATTGTTGACGATGGCATCGGCTTTGACACACATGCCTTGACTGAGGCAAACCCGCCCGGCGCGGGGCCGTCGTCCGGGCAAGGCCTGCACCACATGCGCCAATCAGCCGAGTTTTTTAATGCCTTGTTTCGGATTGACAGTGCGCGTGGGTGTGGCACCCGCATCAGCCTTGAAATTCCCCACGCCATTGAGGTTGCCCGGTCATGAGCATTCGTCTGTTGTTGGTGGACGACCACCAGATTTTTCGCGAAGCCCTGCAACGCTTGCTGTCGTCTGTGACCGACCTTGAAGTGGTGGGCCAGGCCAGCACCGGGGCCGAGGTGCTTGAGCTGGCGCGCGCCACTTCGCCAGCGGTGGTGTGTATGGACATCAACTTGCCCGACATCAATGGCATTGAGGTCACACGCGCGCTACGCATCGCCTTGCCCAAGGTCAAGGTGGTGGCCTTGTCGGCGTACCTGGAGCAGCGTTACGTGCTTGAAATGCTCAAAGCCGGTGCCAGCGCTTACGTGACCAAGTCTGAGGGTTGCGACGAACTGTTGCACGCCATTCGGGCGGCGGCCCTTGGACGCACTTACTTGAGCTCTGACACTGCGGACCTGGTGGCTGGCACCCTGATCGACAAAAGCGCTGGGCACTGCCAAAAACCCCTTGGCGCGCGTGAGTGGCAGGTGCTCAAGCTGGTGGCCGACGGTCTGACCTCAAGCGCCATTGCCAGCCAGCTTGGCATTGTGGCGGCCACTGTTGAGGTGCATCGGCGCAACATCATGCGCAAGCTCGACATTCACAGCGTGGCCGAACTCACCCGCTATGTGGACCACAGGCAAGACGCTTTTTATCCGAAGGCGATTTGATGCGCCCTTCACTGGCGTGAATCCTGGCATGCCTTAAGTGGCACGTCCGGTCTGACCCTTAGCTGTTGCGATTGCGTATTCACAACAGCGCAGCGGCACCTGAGGGTTAAAAAAGCCTCTTTGACACTTTGTGTTGGGGGCACCATGAGAATCAATTTCAATCTGTCGAGGTTTGCAAATTTCGGCACGGATCGGATTGGCGAAGCTGCCATGTCCAGTGCGTCCAACCCATGCCAGAGGACTGCGCCGTGCATTTTGAAAATGTAGTGTTTGCGGGCGGGGGCAACCGCTGCTTTTGGCAGGCGGGGTTCTGGTCGGTTGCAGCACCGGTGTTTGACCTTAAACCCTCGGGGGTGGTGTCGGTCAGTG
>JBIJDQ010000545.1:0-2742 GCA_044344025.1 Rhodoferax sp. | reverse complement strand
TTTCGTTATCAACAACAGGAGATTTCACATGGATCAATCGAACCGTTACGCTGACCTGAGCCTCAAGGAAGAGGACCTGATCAAGGGCGACAAGCACGTGCTTGTGGCCTACCACATGCAACCTGCTACAGGTTATGGCTACCTGGCCACCGCCGCACACATTGCCGCCGAATCATCCACCGGCACCAATGTCGAGGTCTGCACCACCGACGACTTCACCAAAGGTGTGGACGCACTGGTGTACGAAATTGATGAAGCCAAAGGCGTGATGAAGGTTGCCTACCCGATTGACCTGTTTGACCGCAACATCACCGACGGTCGCGCCATGCTGGTGTCGTTTTTGACGCTGGCCATCGGCAACAACCAGGGTCAGGGCGATGTGAAATGCCTGAAGATGCACGATTTCTGGGTACCACGTCAGCTCTTGCGCCTGTATGACGGCCCCGCCAAAGACATCTCTGACCTGTGGGAAATTCTGGGCCGCCCACGTGTGGATGGGGGCTACATTGCCGGCACCATCATCAAACCCAAGCTGGGTCTGCGTCCCGAGCCGTTTGCCAGGGCCGCCTACCAGTTCTGGTTGGGTGGTGATTTCATCAAGAACGACGAACCACAAGGCAACCAGGTGTTCTGCCCCACCAAAAAGGTCATCCCACTGGTGGTGGATGCCATGAAACGCGCCCAGGACGAAACCGGCCAAGCCAAAATTTTCTCGGCCAACATCACCGCTGACGACCATTACGAAATGTGTGCCCGCGCCGACTACATCCTGGAGGCCTTTGGCCCAGATGCCAACAAGGTCGCATTCTTGGTGGACGGCTATGTTGGCGGCCCCGGCATGGTCACCACGGCCCGGCGTCAGTACCCCGGCCAGTACCTGCACTACCACCGTGCCGGCCACGGCGCGGTGACATCGCCTTCGGCATTGCGCGGCTACACCGCTTTTGTGCTGGCCAAGATGAGCCGCCTACAGGGGGCCTCTGGCATCCACGTCGGCACCATGGGCTACGGCAAGATGGAGGGTGAAAATGATGACCGCAACATCGCTTACATGATCGAGCGTGACTCAGCCGACGGCCCTTATTACCACCAGGAGTGGTACGGCATGAAACCCACCACCCCGATCATCTCGGGCGGCATGAACGCACTGCGCCTGCCGGGCTTCTTCCAGAACTTGGGCCATGGCAACGTGATCAACACGTCGGGCGGTGGCTCTTACGGCCACATCGATTCTCCTGCCGCTGGTGCCATTTCTCTGCGCCAGTCGTATGAGTGCTGGAAAGCCGGTGCTGACCCGATTGAGTTCGCCAAAGAGCACAAGGAATTTGCCCGTGCGTTCGAGTCGTTCCCTGGGGATGCGGACAAGTTGTTCCCGGGTTGGCGCGAGAAGCTTGGCGTGCACAAGTAAGCTCTGACACTTAGCGGACACCCAAATTAATGCCTCCGTACCTCGGGGGCATTTTTGTTTAAAACAGGAAGACACCCATGACTGACATTGCCCAACCCTACCGCGTCACCCAGGAGCCTTTTTACCAAGTACAGGCCAACGAAGTGGCCTTGTATGAAGCAGCTTACCGGGCCCGCTTGCCAGTCATGCTCAAAGGCCCCACCGGTTGCGGCAAATCACGCTTTGTCGAGTACATGGCCTGGAAACTGGGCAAACCCCTCATCACCGTGGCCTGCAACGAAGACATGACTGCCTCGGACCTGGTAGGTCGCTACCTGCTGGAAGCCAACGGCACCCGCTGGCTTGATGGTCCCCTGGCCACCGCCGCACGCATCGGTGCCATTTGTTACCTGGACGAAATTGTCGAGGCGCGGCAGGACACCACCGTCGTGATCCACCCCCTGACCGACCACCGCCGCCAGTTGCCTATCGACAAAAAAGGCGAACTTATCCAGGCGCACCCCGACTTCCAGTTGGTCATCTCTTACAACCCGGGCTACCAAAGCCTGATGAAAGACCTCAAACAAAGCACCAAGCAGCGCTTTGTGGGTTTTGACTTTGACTATCCACCGCCCGAACTTGAAGCGCGAATTGTGGCCTCGGAGACCGGCATCTCGTTGGCGGATGCGGTCCGTCTGGTCAAAATTGGCGGCACCGCCCGTGCCCTCAAGGGCCATGGGCTGGATGAAGGCATTTCAACCCGGCTGCTGGTGTACGCCGCCACCTTGATGCAAGGCGAAGTGGCTGCGGTGGATGCGTGTCGCATGGCGCTGGTGCGCCCCATCACTGACGATGCTGACATTCGCGCCACGCTCGACAACGCCATTGACGCGGTGTTTGGGTAAGGCAGAACACGCCATGAACCCTCATTGCCCAAGGCCAGAACGCTTGCCTGGCAAATCAACATGATGCCTGCCCTTCACCCGGAACAACTTCAAAGTTGGCGCGACCAGCTCGGCTGTGCGTTTCCCCAAATCAACAATGTGTTTGCCGACTGCATGGCAGAGGCACACGCCAGGCTTAGCCCCGACGGGCTGGACGACTACCTGCTGCAGGCACGTTTTCTGGGCAAGATGGGGCGAGGCGTGGAGCCCGTACTGGTCTTTTTGCAGGAATGGCCCAGTGTCGTCCAGCTGGTGGGGGAGGATGCCTTGAGCCCGGTGATGGCTACCGTCAAACTCATCAACAAGTCTCCCAATGGCCATGCCATTGCGCCTTTTTTGCAAACCCTGGCCGCCGTGGCCAGACGGCTGCCCACCCAGGCACAGTTGCAACATTACCTTGACCTGAGTTTG
>JBIJDQ010000544.1:0-2748 GCA_044344025.1 Rhodoferax sp. | reverse complement strand
CGAGAGAAGCGGCACTGCGCTTGAGCACGCTGGACTTTGACAATCTCACTTTTCACCCGCAAGAGCGTGTGCTGCGCGGGGTTATTTGGATCAGTTTGGGTAGGCTCGCCCTCCACTGATCAATATCTGGAGTTTTTTCATCCATGGCCACTGAACCCACCCCCTGGCATGCCCTTTCTGGCAGTGAGGCAGCGCGAACACTCGACTCACATCCAACCGAAGGCTTGCAGACAGCTGATGCAAACCAACGCTTGGCCACTTACGGCGAGAACAAGCTGGTCGAGGCAGCGGTAAGACCGTTGTGGCTCAAGTTTGTCGACCAGTTCAAGAACTTTTTGGTCATCGTCCTGCTGTTTGCCGCCGGACTGGCCTGGGCCATTGGCGACTTGAAGGATGCGGCCGTGATTCTCATTGTCGTGGTCCTCAATGCGGGCCTTGGTTTCTGGCAGGAGTACCGGGCCGAGCGCACTCTGGCGGCACTCAAGGACATGCTGGCAGCGCACGCGCGGGTGCGCCGTGACGGGCAAGTGGCCGAGGTAAATGCCAGCCAGTTGGTGCCGGGCGATATCGTCCTGCTCGAAGCCGGTGACCGGGTGCCGGCCGATGGTCGCCTGCTAATTGCCCACAACCTGGAGGCGGAAGAAGCGGCGTTAACCGGTGAATCCCACGCGGTGAGCAAGCATACCGGCGCACTTGAAGGTGCTGACCTGCCGCTGGGCGACCGCCTCAACCTGTTGTTCATGAACACGGTGCTGACCCGTGGCCGCGCTGAACTGCTGGTGACCGAGACCGGCATGCGCACCGAGATGGGCAAGCTGGCCGGGATGATTGCCAGTGCTACCGAAGCGAAAACACCCTTGCAACGGCAGCTGGACACCCTGGGCAAGAAGCTGGCCGCAATGGCCGGCGCCGTGGTCAGTGTGATTTTCCTGATTGATTTCGTGCGGGGTCTGCCCTGGACCGAGGCCGCCATGACTGCCGTTGCACTGGCTGTGGCCGCCATTCCAGAGGGGCTGCCAGCCGTGGTGACGGTGACCCTGGCGATTGGCATGTGGCGGATGGCGAAGAATCGCGCCATCCTCAAAAAGCTTTCCGCCGTCGAGACATTGGGCTCGACCACCGTGATCTGTTCCGACAAGACGGGCACCCTGACCCTGAATCAGATGACGGCACGCGCTGGCTGGTTTGCTGACCAGCGCTTCACGGTCAATGGTAAGGGGTACCGGGCGGACGGTGCCATCGAGGCCGAGCCTGAGTCAAATCTGCGCCCCTATCTGTTGCCGATGGCCTTGTGTACGGATTCACGGGTGCACGACGGGCAATTGATTGGTGACCCAACCGAAGGCGCGCTGTGGGTGCTGGCGAAAAAAGGTGGCGTTGATCCAGAGGCGGAACAGAAGAGTCGCCCGCGTATCGCCGAGATTCCCTTCGATTCGACGCACAAATTCATGGCCACCTTCCACCACGCAGGGGACGTGGTGGAGATGTTCATTAAGGGGGCTCCAGACGTTTTGCTGGGGCGCGCCACCCGTTATCTCAGCCCGGCTGGCGAGCCGCCCATCGACAGCAAGGCCCGCCAGCGCATTGAGCAAGAAAACCTGACCCTGGCCGATCAGGCCTTGCGCGTTCTGGCAGTGGCTCGCCGCACCATCCCCGCTGATGCGTTCAATGCGGGCGGTGACCTGATGGCGTGGACGCAAGAGTTAACCTTCCTCGGGCTCGCCGGCTTGATGGACCCGCCGCGTGCTGAGGCCAAGGCGGCGATTGCCTTGTGTGTGGAGGCTGGCATCCAGGTCAAGATGATCACCGGCGACCACAAGGCAACCGCTGCGGCAATTGCCCGTGAACTTGGGCTTCGTGGTGACGTGATCAGTGGTGCGGAACTGGACGCGCTAGACGACGCGGCCTTGGCCGCTTGCGTGAACGACACGGCCGTTTTTGCCCGTGTCTCGCCCACCCACAAGGTGCGCATCGTGCGGGCGCTGAAAACGCTGGGCCACGTGGTTGCCATGACGGGCGACGGTGTCAACGATGCCCCGGCCTTGAAGGCAGCTGATATCGGTGTGGCCATGGGCATTACCGGCACCGCAGTCACCCGGGAAGCCGCCACGTTGGTGCTGACTGACGACAATTTCGCCACCATCGTGCGCGCTGTCAAAGAGGGGCGCGTGGTCTACGAGAACATTGTCAAGTTTGTTCGCTTCCAGTTGTCTACCAACATCGCTGCGATTTTGACGGTGCTCGCGGCCACGCTGCTGGGCTGGCCTACGCCATTTACCGCCATTCACCTGCTGTGGATCAACATCATCATGGATGGGCCACCCGCCATGACGCTGGGGATTGAGCCCGCTCGTCCCGGCATCATGGGCGACAAACCCCGCTCGCAACGGGAGCAAATTCTGGACATGGGGCGCCTGCTGCGTCTGGTGCTCTACGGCCTGACCATGATGGTCGGCACCCTCTTCATGTTCCAGTACGGCCTGGCCAGTGATGGCCAGTCTTATGCCTTGACGCTGGGCTTCACGACCTTCGTGCTGTTCCAGTTCTTCAATGTCTTTAACGCCCGCTCGGAACACAGCACCGTTTTCAACAAGAATTTTTTCAGCAACGGCAAACTCTGGCTTGCCTTGGGGGTTGTCCTGAGTATGCAGGCGCTGGCGGTGCACTGGAGACCGGCGCAGGCCATCTTCGACACCGTTGACCTGACATCGGATGACTGGCTTTTGGCCATTACTGTGGCGTCCTCGG
>JBIJDQ010000090.1:0-7580 GCA_044344025.1 Rhodoferax sp. | reverse complement strand
TTCAGGGTAAACACGTTGGGGCCCACCGCCTCAATCACCCGTGGTGATGCCTGTGGGCTGACCTCTTGGAGGCAGCGCACCACGGCAGTGGCCACGTCTTGCACCCACACCGGTTGGAAACGTGCTGTCGCGCCAGCCAGCGGCATGAAGGGCAACACCTGCTGTAGCTTGGCAAACAGGTTGAGAAACTTGTCGTCCGCACCAAAAATGACGCTGGGGCGCAAGATGCTTAAATCAAACCCCGCATTGGCGGTGGCTCCCGCGCCCGCAGCAGCCTGGTTGAGTACGGCTTCACCCTCCCCCTTGGAGCGCAAATACATCGACGGCGCAGACTCGGGCTGCAGCGCATTGGCCCCCAGCGCACTGACATGCACCACCTGTTTGACCCCCGCTGCGATGCAGGCATGCGCCAGGTTCTTGGCCAAAGCCACATGGGTTTTTTCAAATTCTGCCTGGGTGCCATGCAGAATGGCCACCAGGTTCACCACCGCATCGTGGCCAGCAGCGGCACGCGTCAATGCGGCTTCGTCGTGCACATTGAGCTCCAGCACCGTCAGCCTTGGCAAATGAATCAGGTGATTGGCGTTGGACCTGCGCCGCGTGGCCAGCGTCACCGCGAAGTCTTCACGGGCCAATTTTTCACAAAGGTGGGCGCCAACAAAACCAGCACCGCCTAAAACAAGGATTTTTTTCATGGGCCGATCATGCGTCATAGACAGCGCCTGGGGATCTTGTGAGTGAAATAAACCCAAAACACTCAGGTGTTCTGGCGCGCTGCCACCCCCCATTCAGACTGGCTTGCACCACCGGCGCCCACTTTCGTCAGCCGCGAATTACTCTACCTCAAGCCGCAGCTCACGCTCGGCCAGTCGCTGTTTTTCGTCTTGCACCTGCAGCGTCAGGCGGTGTTTGCCAACAGGAATTTGGGCGTTTTCCAGCGAAAAACCCACTGCTGTCACTTTGACAAACTTGGTGATGCGACTGGTGATGTCCATTTTGAAGGCGCCATAAAGTACCTTGAAACTGCTCGGGTCAACTGGCGCATCGGCTTGGCCGATGAACTGCACCACAATCGCAAATGGTGCTTTCACCTTCTGGTCCGGGCTGGGTTGGGGTTTGAGAATGTCGATCACCGGGGCCAGCGCACGGGCCCGCAGCGCGGGAGGCTGATTGAACCCGTCTTCGCCCCTGAACGCCAGCGCCTCAGCCGGGGTAATCAGCCAGCCAGCGCCATCAGCGCTCAGATGCGTTGTGTTAGCCGCACCAGACTGAGCATCCGGTTTACCCCCATTTTTATGGTCATTTATGCCTTGAGCGCTTGATGCCATTGCACCAATAGCTATTATTAATGTAGCAGCCTGTTTCATCGGGTGATTCTTCAATGGGTTTCCTCGACCGCCACCATGGCGGCGCCATACGCATCTGAACACAGCGCGTTTTGTCGGCGCTTGCCCGCTTGGGCACAGGCCAGGCTGCCGCCAGACTGCGACGCGGTCATTAACGCCCCCAGCTGGGTTCGGCCACGTGCATCGTTGAGTGCTTTCACAAACGGCCCTGACTTGTTTTGCGCCAGCGCGCGCAAATCGCGCGGCGCGTCACTCACCATCACCAGCAGGTTGTCGGTGCCCGCCGGCCCACCGGCCTTGACTTGCCAGCTGGGGCGAGGCAACAAGAGTTGTTGACCGGCCTCAATCTTGTTGTCCTGGTCCTGGTCGTTTGGGAACAAAAGATACACAGACTGGTTGTCGGAGCCTGCCAACGCCACATAAACGTAGCCCGCACGGTCAGTTTGCACGGCCAGATCCAGTGCATCTTGTCCAATTTTGAGGCTGCTTTTACCCATGGTGACCTGCACACGCCGCTTGGCATCACGCTGGTCAAACATTTGTCGCAATGCTTGTTCACCGCTTAATGGTGCGGGTTCGGCCACCACCGCAGGTGGCTTCGCCGGTGGCATCTTTACGGGCGCGGCAACAGGTATTGGGACGGTGGCCGTTGCGCTGGGCTGACTAAACCAGGCTGGCACAAATGCGGCATTGCCATTGAGCATCAGGTGATGCGCCTTGTAGTTGGGGTCATTGGCCATGCGTTGGTCAATTTTGGTTTGGGCGCACTGCCTGATCTCGTTCATGCTGAGGGCGCCCGAGTTGTCCGTGTCTTTGGCCTCGCGCAGCATGCAATCACGCACGTATTGGGTCGCCAGGCCACCTTTTTGTTCGTCGTCAAAGCTGATTTCGTTGTCACGCGACGCACTCACATGGATGATGTCTTGCGGCAACATGCCTGCGCTGCCAGTTTCCATCAGCAAGCTGCGGGTTTTGACGTTTACCGGTCGCCCGCATTCTTCTGAAATATTGGCGAACTTGGGCCGCAACAGTCCGTCGTCGTTGGCATTGGCAAAACCTCGGGTGCGCACACTGGAAGCGGTTTGCACGACACCGCCCGAGTGACATGCGTCATACATGACAAACAGTTTGTCAGTCTTTTGGGTGATGGTCTTAAGCAAGTTGGCCATCTCGCGGTTGGTGATAACGCCACTTTGTCCACCCTCATAGGCCAACAACGCCTCCACACACCCACCCACCGCCGGGTCGTTGTAGCGGGTGCCATGCCCTGAAAAATGGATGAACACGCGGTCACCGTCCTGAACTTTGTCGCTCAAATCACGCAAGGCCTGGCGAATGTTGCCACCAGTGGCCTGCTCATCTTGCAAGTAACTGATGTTGCCCAGTGGCACCTGCATCGCCTGTGCCATTTGGGTGGCAGATTGTTTGTCGATTTTTGTGCCGGGCAATGGCGGCGTGGCAGGGTCCGCATATCGGCCAACCCCAATGATCAGCGCATGCCGGTTGGCGCGCGAAGGCATGCCGCGCACACCCAAGGTCAGCACAGCATTGCCAGATGCCAGGCGCCCATTGGTCAGCGAGGCCGCCGCAGAAGGCTCAGCGGACAAATTGACCGCACTGGCGCGCACCCAGCCGGTGCGGGTCATACCCGATGGGTCTTGGGTTTGCACCTGCGCCCAGCCACCCTCCAGGCCAAGCCAACGCAACGTGGCACCGGCAGGCAGGTTTTGCAGCACAGTTGCTGCGGCAAGCTTGTCACTGCGCAACTCTGTGCTGCGCAACACACCAATGTTTTGACCAAGGGCGGCCTGTTGCACGCCCTGCGCGTGGGTGCTGACACAGGCCAGCAGTCCAAGCAGTGTCCAAAGTGGGGAGCGCGTCATTTGGATTTTCATGTGATGGTTCTTTCAGCCGGGGTTAGATCAGTGGTCCGCATGGTGGCCCAAGCGCGCCATGCACAGTCGGCCAATGTGGTCCGGTCGGGTTGACCGCTCAACACTACAGGCCCGCCCGCCAAAGTATCCAAGCGGCGCAAGGTCGACTCAAGAGGTAACTGGGCGGCCCGCACCTCTGCCTCAGGGCCAAACACAGCGGCAAACCGGGACAACTCAGGCCAACGCAAAGTCGCAGGCCACACCACATGGGCATCACACACCAGCACTCGACAGCCCGGGGCATGGCGCTCCAGCGCATCGATTAGGCGGTCCAGGTCTGCGTCCAGCCAAGGGCCGTTGCGCACCATCGGCCAGAACGCCACGGCTGTAGTGCTGGCTTCGGGTGGCGCACACCAGTAACTGCGGCGCAAAGCGCTCCAAAAGCGCAAGGTCGCCAAAAAAATAAGCGCCAACCCCGCTGACAGGTGCAGATCAACAAACCAGGGCCAGCCATTCAGGCTCAAGTAGCTGATCCCCATCAGGGCGGCAGGCAGTGCCCACAATGCAGGTGCCAACGACGCTGCACTTTTAAATTGCACCCACAACGCAAGCCCGATACACATCGCCACCGCCAGCGCAGCCTGCAAACTGTGTGGCAACTCGGCGATGTGGCGGCGGTTCAAGGCGTTGTCAATCACCGTGGCCAGCGTGTCAACCCCAGCCTGTGTGGGCGACAAAGGTGTCGGGTGAATGTCATGCAGACTGGGTGCCGTGGAACCAATGACGACCACCTTGCCAGCAAATGAGGGCACAGCCACTTGGGTCTGCCCACCTTCGGCCTGAGCAAACACATCGGCAAAACTGAGGTGCGGATAGGCATTTGGGCCACTGCGCCAGGAAACAAGAACATTATTTATAGAAAAAAGGCCTGTCGCGCTTATCAGGTAGAGACTATTAGCTACATTATTGATAGTATTTTGAACACTCATGGCAATGGACTGAATAGCGCTGCCATCGCCCAGACCTTCCACGTAGCGGTAGCGGCGCAACACCCCATCAGCATCCACATGGCCATTGTTGAAGCCCAAGCGCCCGTTGGCCACGGCGGCCAACGCAGGGGGAATCAACGCCACCGTGGCCGTGCTGGGCGTTTTTGTCAGCCACAGGCCAGGAAGACTGGTTTGGGTGATCTGGCTGGTGGCATCGTTGGCTGCTGGCAAACGCACCACCGAAAAATGGCTGTGCGGGCTGTGTTTAACGGCCTCATTAAAAGCCGCATCCCCTCCGGGGCTCAAACGGTCAGCGTCGGAAAACAGCACATCCCACACCACGGCGGCGGGTTGTTGCCGCTCCACATGGTTGAGCACCGTCGCCAGCGTGTCACGTGGCCAGGGCCAGCGGCCAAACTCTTGACCCATGCGCGCCAATGAGGCTTCGTCAATGTCAATGACCACCACGCGGGGGTCAGGTGCGGCCACCACCACACGGGCACGCACCATCGCATCAAAACTTGACTGTGCCAGACCACCGCTGAGTTTGAACACAAACACATCCAACACGACCCAGACGGAAAACACCAGCACCAAGCCCCAGGTCACACGCCACGCAGGCAACGCACCCAAACGGCTGCTGATTCGCTCCCACACCGTCATGAACCGCACTTGTCAGCGCTGCGCCAGATGATCGGCACCACGCACTGAAAAGCTGGTGAGTTCATGGCGGTCATACGATTGAACATTGCCATTTTGACCACGTTTCTCATACTCACTGGCAACAAAATTGCGCAACGCGGGCACATACCACAACACCTCGTTGATTTGATTCACGTAGTTGGTGCTGCTGCTCAGGTTTTTGCCATTGACCCACATCGACACCTCAATTTTCCAGGCATCAAATTCACCCGCGGGCACCTTGACCCTTTCCTGCGCCAGCACTTTGACTTTACCCTCATGTTCTTCAGCGCCATTGACCCCATCGGCACGTCGCCAAGTCATCGCGTACTTGATGGGTTCGTTATGACCGACCTTCAAACTGCTGGGAAGCCACTTGTAGGATGGTGAATAGCTAGTTCGCGATCCGTCGCCGCCCACAATGGAACTGATCCCTCCATCTGCCGTCCATTGAATCCTGCCATCGTTGAGCTTGATCGAGCCATCACTGTTAAAGGCCTCAATGTTGCGCACCCAGTTGTCAACCACTTCCTGCTTGAACTTGTCCACCTTCTGATAACGCCAGCGGTCGCCCACCACGAAACCTGCACTGTTGCTGCTTTGCCCTGCATTGACCTTGGTGCTGTCGGCGGGTTTGACCAATCGCCCTGGGCCGGGCGCTGTCGCCAGCGTGGCCAAAATATCGGCCGTGCGTTTATCCACCTCGACTTGATCGTCTGGCTCCATGGGCCTGACAAAATCAGCACTGGTCGTCTCGCGATGAGCAAAACTCCAGTTCGCACTCAGTGCTGCGACATCTGCCACGTTGGCCAATACAAAGCTCTGCAAAGCCACACGCTCCCGAAGCGTAACCTTGCCTGACTTGACGCTGGTTTCAGTCAAATCCTGGGCCACCAGCCGTTTGAGCTCTGGCACGAACCAGAAAATGTGGCTGAGATCAGTCTCTTCACCCAGTTGATTGGTACTGCGAGCGATACGTTCAACACGCCAGGCCTTGAATTCACCAGCAGGTGTGACGACTTTTTCCTGACGCACTGATTCAAGCGAACCTGTCGCGGTGATCTTGGTCTCGCGACCGTCCTTCAATCGGCTTGTTACCTCATACCGTGTCGACTCCTTGAAACCTTTCCGCAGTTGCGACGGCAGTGATTCGAAACCATCACTGAACTGGCGCTCACTGTTGGCATTTCGAATGAATTTGGGCCGGGCTGTCCGTGAGTAGATCAAGTCGCCATCGTTCATCACGGCATCGCCATCTTCAGCCAGCGCAGTGACTTTCTGGGTGTAGGTGCTCTGCTTCTTGGTCAGCAGGTTGTCGTTGGCAAAACTCCAGCTGTCACCCACGGCAAACTTCACATGGGGCACTGCGGCGGCAGAAGCTACGGACGGCGCCAAGACGGGCGCGGGCTGCGTCGGCCGGGCGGGTTGGGCAACCGCCGCCGTCACAGCCGGGGCTGGCTGCAACTGCGCCAATCTGGCGCGCGCCTCTGCGGCGAATTTGCCTTGTGGGTAGCGGTTCAGGTAAGCACGAATTTCAATGGCCAAGGTGCTGGCCTTCACGGCATCCCACAGCGCAGCATCCAGGCCTGCATCCACTGCTGCCTGGGTGGCGACCTGACTGGCAGGCGGCGGCACTTGCGACAAGGTCGGTGCACCACCCTGAAAATAGAAATCGCCCTCCAGCGAGGTTGACTCCCAAGGCACTTGTTTGCCACTGGAGTCGCGGCGCACGTTGGCGCGCACCTGCTTGAACACATCTTCAACCTTGTTGCCTGGTTTGCGAATGGCAGCCAGCAAATGCTGGGTGTAAAGCCCATTCAAACCGACCCCGTCACTGGCCACGGAACCGGGCGAGGTGGCGTAGGCTACCAGGGTACCTACCGGTGCATCCATCTGCGCCAACCCAGCCTGGCCAGAGCGGGTGCTGCGCACAAACGGGTTGTTGCGGCAGGCATCCAGAATCATGATGTTGGCCATGTTGCCAGCCGCTTCCATTTTGTCGAGCACGGCCTGTGCATCAACGGCGCTGTAGGCCACTTCGTCTTCCCGGTCAATGCTGGCACCCACCGGAATCAGGTAGTTGCGCCCCTTGATCTGCATACCGTGCCCGGCGTAATAAAACAAGCCAGTACCACCGCCACGAAGCTGGTCGCCAAACTCGCGCAGCGCCGACAACATGCCACGCTGGTCGGTGTTTTCACGCAAGGTGACGCTAAAGCCCGATTCGCGCAGCGCATTGGCAATCGCACGTGCGTCATTCACCGGGTTGGTCAAGGGTGCGTCTTTGTAGGCCGAGTTGCCCATCACCAACGCCACACGGCGGTTTTGTTTCTGGTTGCTGATCGGCTGCGCCGCCTGGACCAATAAATTACGGTTGTCGGCACGGGCAGCGGTTGGTGTTGCCTTGGTCTGACCCAACGCAGCATACGGCACGCTTGCGCAAAGCAAGGCACCCATCCAAGCCATCGATTTGATGTTCTGGAACCGCTTTGGCATCGCAGTTCGCGTCGGCGAAAACTTGTTGCGGCTCATCTTGACATCTCTCCTTTTTGTTTGATCTAATTTTTTTCATTGGCCAGAAGGTAACCCAACCCGGCGTTCATCGTCGAACTAAAACCACCACCGGCTCAGGCTCCAGCAAAATCCCAAAACGCTCGTACACACTGGTCTGAATCGCCTTGGCCCGGGTC
>JBIJDQ010000543.1:0-2752 GCA_044344025.1 Rhodoferax sp. | reverse complement strand
CAACACCATGGTCTCTGACATGAAAAACATTTTGGGTGCACGCGCCACGGCGGATGTCAGCGGATTTAGGGCTCCCACCGAGTCTTGGGACCCCACCACTGAAAAACTGTTGCGCAAACTGGGGGTACGCCATCATGTTGCAGACCCTGCATCAAGCGAAACGCGCGTGCCGTTCTTCTCGCGCTCCGAGCCAACCCTGGGGCCTGACAAGGCCATTGTGGTGCTGCCCAGAACACAAATGGACGATCTGAACTACCTCGGTTTGAAGCTGACCAATGAGAAGGCTTCGGAATTGATTGCCCTTGATTTTGACTACCTGCATGAGGCCGGTGCCCTGGGGGTGTTGTCAGTGCACTCACAAAATTACGGCCCGGAGGGCCTTATGGCTTACCTGACCCCACCCTATGTCAAGCGGTTGCAGGAGCATCGGCATGATGTTTGGGCAGTTTCGGGTGCCGAGATTGCCCAATGGTGGCGTGAACGCGAGAGGGTGCAGTTTCAGCAAGGCAAGCTGATTGGCAACCGGTTCACGTTTGTGGTGCAAGCCCCTGGCAAAGTCAAAGGCATCACGTTTATGGTTACACATGCGGTAGCCGATGGTGGGGTCAAGCGTGTGGTACCCGCCCAGGGCGGCTTGCCCATGCCAGAGTTGACCCGGGTTGACCCCTGGCGCACTGCGCTTGTTTTTAAAGATGAGTTGCCAGTGGGCACTTATACCTACGAATTGGCTTTTTAAAGCAGCAGTCCCCGGTGTGATCGGGGGCTCAAGCCCGATAATCAGCGCTTTATATTTTCCGATTGCACAAGACCCATGGCTCAATACGTATTCTCGATGAACCGCCTCGGCAAGATCGTGCCGCCCAAGCGCTTCATTCTCAAGGACATTTCCCTCAGTTTTTTCCCAGGTGCCAAGATTGGTGTGTTGGGCACCAATGGGTCGGGTAAGTCCACCCTGCTCAAGATTATGGCGGGTGTGGACAAGGAATTCGAGGGTGAAGCCATGCCTATGGCTGGCTTGAACATTGGCTACCTGCCACAAGAGCCCCAACTTGACCCTGACCAAACAGTGCGGGAAAGTGTGGAGGCCGGTATGGGTGAGGTGTTTAATGCCAAAGCCAGGCTGGAAGAAATCTACGCAGCTTATGGCGAAGAAGATGCTGATTTTGACGCACTGGCTGAAGAGCAGGCCAA
This sequence comes from Rhodoferax sp., assembly GCA_044344025.1. GTDB lineage: Bacteria > Pseudomonadota > Gammaproteobacteria > Burkholderiales > Burkholderiaceae_C > Rhodoferax. The sequence goes on along the minus strand of JBIJDQ010000543.1, from coordinate 1,561 downwards.
AATGGAGGCCATCATTGGCACTGCTGGCACCGACACCGAACACCAGCTGGAAATTGCTGCCGATGCCTTGCGGCTGCCGCCTTGGGAAGCCAAGGTTGGGTTGCTCTCTGGTGGTGAAAAACGCCGTGTCGCACTGTGCCGCTTGCTGCTCTCGAAGCCTGACATGCTACTGCTTGATGAGCCTACCAACCACCTGGATGCCGAATCGGTGGACTGGCTGGAGCAGTTTTTGCAGCGTTACCCTGGCACGGTGGTAGCGATTACCCACGACCGTTACTTTTTGGACAATGCTGCTGAGTGGATTCTTGAGCTCGACCGTGGTAACGGCATGCCTTACAAGGGTAACTACAGTTCCTGGCTGGAACAAAAGCAGGCTCGCCTGGAGCAGGAGCAAAAGGGTGAGGAGTCTCGCGCCAAGGCCCTGAAGAAAGAACTCGAGTGGTCACGCCAGAACCCCAAGGCGCGACAGGCCAAGAGCAAGGCCCGTCTGGCCCGCTTTGAGGAGTTGTCAGATTTTGAATACCAGAAGCGCAACGAAACCAATGAGATTTTTATCCCCGTGGCCGAGCGCCTGGGCAATGAAGTGATCGAGTTTGTCAACGTTACCAAGTCGTTTGGTGACCGGGTGTTGATTGACAACCTGAGCTTCAAGGTGCCGGCAGGGGCCATTGTGGGCATCATTGGCCCCAACGGCGCAGGCAAATCAACGCTGTTTCGCATGATTTCAGGCGCTCAAAAACCTGACAGCGGTGAGGTCAAGATCGGCTCTACCGTCAAGATGGCATTTGTGGACCAAAACCGCGACGATCTGGCCAACGAAAAAACGGTTTGGGAAGACGTGTCGGGTGGGCTCGATATTTTGAACGTCGGCAAGTTCCAGATGGCCAGTCGCGCTTATTGTGGGCGTTTCAACTTCAACGGCTCAGACCAGCAAAAACGCGTCGGCACCCTGTCAGGTGGTGAGCGTGGACGACTGCACTTGGCGAAAACCTTGATTGCTGGCGGCAATGTGTTGATGCTTGATGAGCCGTCCAACGACCTGGATGTGGAAACCCTGCGTGCGCTGGAAGATGCCTTGCTGGAGTTCGCTGGTTCACTGATGGTGATCAGCCATGACCGTTGGTTTCTTGACCGTATCGCAACGCATATCCTGGCCTGCGAAGGTGACAGTCAGTGGACCTTCTTTGATGGCAACTACCAGGAGTACGAGGCCGATAAGAAGAAACGCCTGGGTGAAGAAGGTGCCAAACCGCACCGTATGCGTTTCAAGGCCTTGAAATAAGCTGCTAAGGAGACCCTTGACCGTGTCTACTCCGGTGTTGCCAGGTTCCAGTCGCGCGCTTTACCGCAATTTGCTGGTGCAGGCGGCCAGTGAGGGCGCAGTGTTGCTGGGGCGTGTCCTGGCGCAAGCGCGCCAGTCCATGCGTGACGATGCAAACCGCATGAAGGGGTTGTTGGAGCGCGACCACCTGGAGCTCAGCGTCAAGCTGCTCGATTTGCATGCGCCAACGTTGTGTGAGCAGTACCCCAAGGCGCTTGAAGAAGCCTTTAACCGCCACCA
>JBIJDQ010000541.1:0-2756 GCA_044344025.1 Rhodoferax sp. | reverse complement strand
TTTTGCCGGGCTCTACAGTGTGCCGATGTACACGCTGATACAGCTACGCACCCCTGCCACGCACCGCGCCCGCATCATCGCTGCAAATAACATCATCAACGCCCTGTTTATGATCGCCAGCTCGCTGATCGCCGGTATGTTGCTGGCTATGGGTTCCACCATCCCCGAGATATTTTTGTACATAGGTGTGGCAAATCTGGTGATGGCTGTTTTGCTCATCTTGCTGGTTCCGGTGTATCTTGGCAAACATCAGACCCCCCATGCAAACTGAGCGGCTGGCCTAATTTGAATCGGGAAACTAAATGACCATGATTTACAACACCGCGCTGTTCCTGCTAATCGGGTTGGCCAGTCCTGCAATTGCGCAGGTCGAGCCCTTGCGCTTTGTGGCGTCGAATTCCTGGACCATGCCCTATGCTGACATCCAGGCAGACAAAATCCAGGGCGGCATCGTGTTCGACATGGCCCACGCCATTGGTGAGTCCTTAAAGGTCCCTGTCGCCTTCGTGGTTCTGCCACGCAACCGAATCGACTCTGCGGCAATCGCCGGCATTGTTGATGTCAGGTGTTATTCCAACCCCGCTTGGACCAAAGTGCCAGACCTGCATCTGTGGACCAAGCCACTTTTTGACGCTCCCGACGTGATAGTTGGCCGAACCACGAGTACACCCATCACTACCGTCGACCAAATCCCGGCCGGTACAGCCATAGGAACGGTGCTGGGCTTTGTGTATCCGACCCTCGAAGATCACCTAACCAACGGCCATCTGCTTCGCGACAACGCAGCCGATGGCGAAAAGAATCTGCTTAAACTAACGTTAGGGCGTTACCCCTATGCGGTGACCAACAGTTTGGTAGTGGATTGGTACCTGAAGCAAGGTGCATCTGCTGGAATTGCCAAGTGGCGCATTCCTCTTAACAAAGAAGTTTTCCATTGCGGTGTCTTGAAAACATCGCGCACCGATTCGCAACGTGTCATCTCCGCGATTGAAGGACTTAAATCCAGTGGTCGCCTGGAAAAAATTCTGGGCAAGTACCGCTAGCAAAAAAGCAGCACTATCAGCCGACCCGGCAAGGTATTTAATACAGCACCAAACCCATGAATTTCGGACTTGCATTTTCCATAGCAGTCGCCACTGGTTTTCTTGTCAGTGTTCCGATGGCACATGCGCAGCCAGCATTCTCTTTTGTGGCGCTTGGCGACCTACCCTACGGATCGCCGGAAAAAGCATACCCACCTTACCAGGCCTTAGTCAGAACGATTAACCAGATCGACCCGGCCTTCTCCATTCACGTTGGCGACTTCAAGTCGGGCTCAACCTTGTGCAGCGATGAGGAGTTTGCCAATCAGCATAAGCACTTTCAGGGTTTTGAGGGTGCGGTGGTTTACACCCCAGGCGACAACGAGTGGACCGACTGCCACCGCAAAAACAATGGCGCGTACGATCCACAGGAACGGCTAGCAACACTACGCAAGAATTTTTTCAAGCCTGATCATTCACTTGGCTCAAGGCCCATTCGGCTTGAAAGCCAGGCGCAACTCATGCCGGAGTTTTCAAAATTCGTCGAAAACCAACGTTGGCTGTACCAAGGCGTGTTGTTCAACACCGTGCACATTGTGGGCAGTAACAACAATCTGGAGGCCCGTGATTCGGCTGCGACTGCCGAATTTCATGAACGGGACGCAGCCAACGTCGCCTGGATAAAGGAAGCCTTCTCAGAAGCGGCTGCAAAGCAGGCAAAGCTCCTGGTATTTGCTTTTCAAGCTGACGTTTTTGAAACCAAAAACATGTTCGAAGATTTTCCCGGGTGGTCTGGGTTTCGACGGACGATTGGCGAAACCTTTCTGCCACTGGCCCAACGCTGGGGCAAACCCGTTTTAGTCATTCACGGCGATAGTCATCAGTTCAAACTTGACCAGCCGTTCTCCTTGAACAGGCAGCCAATTTCGAATGTCACTCGGCTGATCGTCCCCGGCGCGTCCGACGTACGCGCTGTGAAAGTAGCAGTGCAAGGTGCGATGATGTCCTTTACTCTGGTCTCCAGGGAACCATAGTTATAAGTTGTTTACCGTCCCGCGCTTTTTCTTGCCGGGAAAAGTCGCAAGGAACTAATTCCGGCAAGAAGCGACAACTTTTAGATGCAATTCAGGTTGGACCAACATCCTCCACATCATCTTCGTCCGATTCTTCACTTTCAATCACGGCCATCTCGGCGTACTGATTGGCTATGAGTTTGTGGCGATACGCCAAGAAAACGTGGGTATTGCGGGCTTCTGTATGGCCATGGTCGTCTGCATCGGCAGCCAACGTATGGTGCTTCGCAGCTTCCGAATAGTGCATGGCCGCGATACGGTGGTAGTCGGCCAGAGTTTCGTATTCCTCTTCAAAGTCATCTTCGTGGATTTCAGGATCAAGGGTCTGTTCATTGGTCATTGAAAAAGCTCCATTTAGATTGCAGCGGATTGCTGCACCGCGAAGAATGAACCCTCACAGTGACCATTTAATGACAGCAAAACAGCCCAAAGAAATGATGGGGCATTCCTTGTCACAGTTTCATCATTTTTCCTCGTTACTCTAGGTTGAAGCCTTCCTCTGACTTAACCTGATTCACAAGCGAGAAACACCATGAATACCAGCTATACCGACAAAACCATCAAACCGTTCTCGGTGGATGAGTTCATGGGTAAGGCAAACCTTGAAAATTTCATCAGCCACGCAGCAAATGTGGGTGATATTGCCAAGCATTCAGAGCGG
>JBIJDQ010000540.1:0-2757 GCA_044344025.1 Rhodoferax sp. | reverse complement strand
TGGCGGGCGCGTGCATCAGCCAAATTCAGCCGGTTTTCATTCACCAGCATGGTCTGGTGCTTCAACCAGGCCGCCCATGCCTCTTTGCTGACCGCTTCCCAGATGCGCTTTCCCAGCTCACCGGGGTAGGGTGGAAAGTCCAGCCCTTCCGCTTCTTTACCCAACTTGATGCAGTTCACTGTACGTGCCATGAGTTACCTTCGATGTGTGTGCGGTTGTCAAAATTAGTCCCCGATCTTATTCGCTTTAGGGTCATTCATGAATCCTCCTGTTCAGTGCGAAAATCGGCTGCGTTGGAACGGCAATTGAGGAATAATTTTGTGAATCAGCTAATAGATTGGATGGACAGGGCCCCGCGTCAAGCGTGGCTGGTCATGAGTGCAGGCTGTGTGGCGATGCTGGTTTTTGGCATGTACCTGCAACATGTCGTGGGCCTGGAGCCATGTCCGATGTGTATAGTGCAGCGGTATGCTCTGATTTTGGTAGCGCTGAGCGCAGCACTGGCAGGGGCTACAGGCATAAAAGGCTTGCAAATTGCCGGTGCGGGCTTAGTAGTTGGCTTTGCTGGCTTTGGCGCGTTTGTGGCGGCACGGCAAACCTGGTTGCAATGGTATCCACCGGAAGTGGCAACTTGCGGCCGCGACTTTTACGGAATGATTGAGGCTTTTCCGCTGCAGCGCGTGATTCCCATGTTGTTCAAGGGGACCGGAGATTGCAGCAAAATTGACTGGACCTTCCTGGGCGGCACTATTGCCAATTGGTCGTTTGTTTGCTTTTGCCTGCTGGGCCTCGCGTCGCTGGTGCTGGTATGGCGCCGGCTCCGCAAGGCCGCAGAGTTCGCATAACTAGAGAATGGCACCGCCCGGGTGCTCGCCACGTTCGTAAACCACATGCGCCCGGCCCACCAGCAGGTTGTCCAGCGTGCCGATGTTGGACAAATCCTTGTTGGCGTAGGGCAGTTTGTGCAAAACGTAACGCATGCCGTTCAGGCGTGCGCGTTTTTTGCAGTCTGATTTGATGACCGTCCAGGGAGCATCAGCCGTGTCGGTTTCAAAAAACATCGCTTCCTTGGCTTTGGTGTAGTCCTCCCACTTGTCCAGGGAGGCAAGGTCAATCGGGCTGAGTTTCCATTGTTTAAGGGGGTGAAGCTCCCGCTCTTTGAACCGGCGGCGCTGCTCACTGCGGCTTACCGAGAACCAGAACTTGATGAGATGTACGCCGCTGCTGACCAGTTGGCGCTCGAACATCGGGACCTGTCGGATGAATTCCTGGTACTCGACTTCGCTACAAAAACCCATCACGCGTTCAACACCGGCACGGTTGTACCAGGAGCGGTCAAACATGACGATTTCACCGGAAGTCGGCAAATGCTGCACGTAGCGCTGAAAGTACCACTGGCCGCGTTCGGTGTCAGTTGGCTTTTCCAGCGCGACCACGCGTGCGCCCCGAGGGTTCAAGTGCTCCATCAAACGCTTGATGGTTCCTCCCTTGCCGGCAGCGTCCCTGCCTTCAAACAGAATGACAACCCGCTGGCCGGTTTCTTTGGCCCAAAGTTGAAGTTTCAGGAGTTCTACCTGCAGATGGTACTTTTGGGCTTCATAACTCTTGCGTGACAGCAGGTTTTTATAGGGGTATGCCCCGGTACGCCAGCCGCTAGCCAGTTCTTCGTCCGGTTTCGGGCTCTGCTTTTCAGAGATGACATTCTTTTCAAGCAACATCTTGCGGATGGCTTTCACGTCGTCCGGCGAGCTACCAGCAAGCAGGGCCTTAAGGGCTGCTGCCTTGTCCTTGGTGTGGGCCAGAATGTCTTTGACCGCGGTTTGCTGAGCGCCTTGGGCTGCTTCGAGTTTGGTTGCCGACACCTGTTTTGCTATGGTGCGCGGAGTGCGTGCCCCGCCAATGTCGCCTCGACCGGTTGTACGCGGGCGACGCTGCTTGGCAGGAGTTGCAGATGTTGTGGGTGCCTTTGTTTTCTCGACCATGGTTCTCCTTTGTAAGTTTCTGTCACATTTTGCACCAACGCCATCCGCAACGGCGAATTTGAACAAACATTAAGCCGCTTGTTTATTCAAGCGCACAGACCGTTCAGTTGTTCGAACTAGGGTTATCCCGAATCAACATTTATGTAAATGATGATTTACAGGTTTTTCGCAGCGGCAAATGGCATTGGCATTACTTTTTTAACCCTGATGGTGCACAATGAATGCGAAGCAACTGGAGAAAAAGTTGGGCATGTCAGCAGATTCAGACTCAATCCATTTCCTGGACGACGATGACAGTTCGGCCGGCGCACCTGAGGCTGTGTGGAGGTTGCTGATTGTTGACGACGAGCCAGATGTGCACCGCGCCACCACGTTTGCGCTTTCAGGGGTCAAAATCCTTGGAAGAAGCCTGCAATTTCTTCATGCCTATAGCGCGGCCGAAGCGACAAAGGTGCTTCAATCAGAAACCGACATCGCAGTGGTGCTGCTCGATGTGGTGATGGAGCGTGAAGACGCGGGGTTGGCGTTGGTGAAAACCATTCGTCAGGATTTCAAGCTTACCGAGTTGCGGATCATTTTGCGCACCGGGCAACCTGGCTACGCACCCGAGATCGAAACCATTCACGATTTCGATATCAACGATTACAAAACCAAGTCCGAACTGACCCGCACCAAGCTATATGCCACGGTGACTGCGGCGCTGCGTGCCTATCAGCAGATCCGCAAGCTCGATGAACTGGCTTTTTATGACAACCTGTCCCGGCTTCCAAACCGT
>JBIJDQ010000539.1:0-2763 GCA_044344025.1 Rhodoferax sp. | reverse complement strand
GGTGTGGCTGGGCGGTGCGTTGGGGTTGAGTTCACTCAAAGGCACGCCGCTTTGCGCGACCTGGGCTGCGGTGGCGCGCTGCTGGGCCGTGACCGGCAGCGCCTGGGCCAGCGCTTGCCCGGTGAGCAGGCCGCACGCCACAGCCGCCATGGTTTTCAAAGTGGCCGGAAAAGCGTCAAAGAGGGGTTTCGCCATGGTGATGTGTGTCCTGTTGAATCGCGGGAGATTTTGCGCTCAAGTCCTTGATTGAACAACGATTGTCACCCCTGTGCGCAATATGCTCCAGGAAAAATGGCGAAAATAACGACATCTTTGAAGTGACACCATGGCCTTACTCCCAATTCTTTGTTATCCCGACCCCAAGCTGCACACCGTGGCCAAACCCGTCAAGGGCGTTGACGCCCGCATCAAGACCCTGATTGCCGACATGCTTGACACCATGTATGAGGCCAAAGGTATTGGCCTGGCGGCCACCCAGGTGGATGTGCATGAGCGACTCATCGTGATTGACATCTCCGAGGGGCGCGACGAAGCCCTGGTGCTGATCAACCCGGTCATGCTCTGGCGCAGCCCTGAAACCCATTTGAACGAAGAGGGTTGCTTGTCGGTGCCCGGCGTTTACGACGGCGTGAAACGCCACGATGTGGTCAAGGTGGAAGCCCTTGACGCACAGGGCCAGCTGCGTCTGGTGGAAGCCGACGGCCTGCTGGCGGTGTGTATTCAGCACGAGATGGACCACCTGATGGGCAAGGTGTTCGTGGAGTATTTGTCGCCCCTCAAGCGCAACCGCATCAAGACCAAGATGGTCAAGGCCCAGCGCGAGGCGCGCGAGGAGTGACGGCGTTGCCCAACTCGCCAGTGGTGTCGCCGATTGCACCGCCAGTCTGTGCGTCGTCGGCGCGGCCCTTGCGGCTGGTATTTGCTGGCACGCCCGAGTTTGCCGCTGAGGCGCTGGCCCAACTGCATGCGGCAGGGCATGAGGTAGTGCTGGTGCTTAGTCAGCCAGACCGGCCCGCCGGACGCGGCATGAAGTTGCAGGCCTCACCAGTCAAGCAGTTTGCCCTGGCCCATGGCTTGGCGGTGGCACAACCGCGCAGTCTGCGGCTCGACGGCAAATACCCCGACGACGCCCAGGTCGCCGCCCTGGCCTTGAAAGACGCGGATGCCGATGCCATGGTGGTGGCTGCTTACGGCCTCATCTTGCCGCAGTGGGTGCTGGATGTGCCACGCTTGGGCTGCTTCAACATCCATGCCTCGCTGCTGCCCCGTTGGCGCGGTGCGGCACCCATTCACCGTGCCATTGAAGCCGGTGATGTCCAAACCGGCATCACCATCATGCAGATGGATGCTGGGCTTGATACCGGTGCCATGCTGCTCACCGGCGTGCTGCCGATCTTGCCGCAAGACACCACTGCGGTCTTGCATGACCCATTGGCCCAGATGGGGGGGCGGCTGATGGTGCAAGCCCTGGCGCTTGCTGCCCGTGGCGCATTGCAACCCGTGCCGCAGCCGCTTGAGGGCATCACCTACGCCAGCAAGGTTGACAAGGCCGAGGCGGCCATTGACTGGTCGCAGTCGGCGCTCAGCATCACCAGAAAAGTGCACGCGTTCAACCCGTTTCCCGGAGCCCACACGCAGCTTGGCAACGAGGTGCTGAAGGTCTGGGCGGCTGAAATCGGCAAGGATGAGCCGCAAGAACACCAACTTTTTGGGAAAATAGTGGCTTTAGTGCCCGCTGGTATTGCAGTTATAGCTATGAATTCAATAGTGATTCTGACCGAGCTACAACGCCCGGGCGGCAAGCGACTCCCGGCGGCGGAATTCCTGCGCGGTTGCCCGCTGCAGCCGGGACAGGTGCTGGGTTGATCCAGCGCGCACTGGGCTGGTGGCGGCACCCGGCCTTTGGCCGGGGTCTGCGTGAAATGGCGGCAGTCTCTCCCGGCCTGGCCGCCTGGGGCCTGATGACCGGGGTGGCCATGGTCAAGTCCGGCATGAGCACGTTTGAGGCCGTGGCCATGAGTCTGCTGGTGTTCGCTGGCAGTTCCCAGTTGGCGGCCATGCCCTTGATTGTGGTGGGGGCACCGGTGTGGGTGATTTTGTCCACCAGTTTTTGCGTCAACCTGCGTTTTGTCGTGTTCAGCGCCCACATGCGGCCTTACCTGATGCATTTGCCCCTGCGCTGGCGGCTGTTTCATGGTTACCTGATGGTCGATTTGAGCTACGTGCTGTTCACCAAGCATTACCACCACCCACCCACCACCGAGGTGGAGCGGCGCGAGCAATTGGCTTATTTCAGTGGCGGTGCGCTGTTCAACTGGGTGAGTTGGCAAACCGCCAGCTTGAGCGGTATTGCCTTGGCAAACGTGATTCCCACTCACTGGGGCCTGGGCTTTGCGGGCATTCTGGCGCTGCTGGGGGTGGGGTGCTCGCTGGCCACCAGTCCGCTGCGCCGCATGTCGGCCGGGGTGGCGGGCATGGCCGCGGTGGCGGCGTATGCCCTGCCGCTCAAGCTCAACATCGTGGTGGCCATTGCCTGTGCGGTGGCGCTGTGTTTGCTCATTGAAGAGACCCGGCCCAAAGCGCCGGGTGCCAGGCCATGACCGGCCCCGACCTGCAGGGCACAGACCTCTGGACCCTGGGGGTGATTGGGGGCATGACGCTGGTGACGGTGTTGACCCGTTGTTTTTTTCTCATGAGCGAAAAAGACTGGCATCTGCCGCATTGGGCGCAGCGCGGCCTGCAATACGCCCCGATTGCGGCACT
>JBIJDQ010000538.1:0-2771 GCA_044344025.1 Rhodoferax sp. | reverse complement strand
TCAAGGCTGGACGAAGTCCACCCGAAGGGCTTGGCCTTGATGCGGTCGCACGGCTGTGACAATTGAAAAAAGCTTGTCGAATCAAGGCTTTGAGGCGACAAGCCTTGGTTACAAAGTGTGTCACGTTCCATGCGTTGACCGGGCATGCTGAGATACTGTGTTGGTCGTTCTCTGCTTCCAGTTGCACCACAACGGTGGCTATCACAAATAGGCCACCTGCGCAACTTCCACACAAAACGGCATAGAGCCAGGTCAGCAAGGGTTTACAAGACCAAACGATCGCACTCGGTCAGCTCGTTTCATGCGCACGTAACGCAGGTGACTGCCCGTGGCGCACGATGCTCCCGGTCAACTTCATCAAGAGTTCGGACTTTCGTCAAAAAAAATGGCGTTGCTGCTGGGCGACGGCACAATGCTTGTCGTCGATGAAGTGCAAAAGATTCCCAACTGGTCAGAATCCATCAAGGCGCTGTGGGACTAGCAAGCCCATCGTTTGCGGGCGGTGCTGCTTGGTTCGAGTTCTCTGCAAATCCAAAGCGGCTTGACCGAGAGTCTGGCTGGCCGATTTGAATTGACGCGCATTTTTCACTGGATGTTTGCTGAGCTGAGAGACGCTTTTGGGTATGACCTTGAGCGCTATCTTGTGTATGGTGGCTACCCTGGTGCTGTTTCGTCAGGCATTTGAGCTTTTGTGTCGCTACCCAGCCCAGGAGATCAGTTACACCAAGTTGCTTGGGCAGTTGCAAGACAATGGCAACACCGATCTGATCAAGTATTACCTAGAGCTGTATGCGGGTACGTTCCTGATTTATTCGCTTGAAAAGTATTCAGCCAGGGCGTGGCTCGCACGTAGCGCCAGCCGCAAAAAATCAGCCAAAGGGTTTGATGCCTTTATGGCGTGTTTCCCGCAGGCAAAACCGGTGATCGTGACACGAGACAATTTTTCACGGCTGTCCGAAAGTCCAAAAAATTTTCTGGCAAGTCTTTAGGCCTTCAGAAGTAGCGCCTCCAGAGCCTCCACCGGCAAAGGCCTGCTAAAGAAATAGCCCTGGTAGGCATGGCAGCCCAGGTGCGCCAAGAAGTCGGCCTGCGCCTTCAGCTCCACACCTTCGGCAATTACCGACAGCCCCATGCTCTCAGCCAGCGCTACCACCATTTTGGCAATGGCTGCGTCGTTGGAGTCGGTGACGATGTTGCGCACAAAGCCCTGGTCAATCTTGAGTTGGTCCAGCGGTAGGCGCTTCAGGTAGGCCAGGGACGAATAACCCGTGCCAAAGTCATCCAGCGAGAAGCTCACCCCGTGGGCCCTGAGTGCCCCCATCTTGGCAATGATGGCCTCCACATCGTCCACCAGCATGCTCTCGGTCAGTTCAAGCTTGAGTCGCCTTGGGTTGGCGTGGGTGCTTGCCAGGGTGGCCAGCACGCTGTCCACAAAATCGATCTGTTTCAACTGACGCGCACTCACGTTCACGGCCATCGTCAGGTGCGCCAGTTCGGGCTGTGTGGACCACGTGGCCAGTTGCGCGCAGGCGGTTTCCAGCACCCATTGGCCAATGGACAATATCAGACCACAGGCTTCTGCCAGCGCAATGAACTCGACCGGTGACACCATGCCGCGCAACGGGTGCGGCCAGCGCACCAGCGCTTCCACCCCGGTGATGCGGCCAGCACCCACCACCTGCGGCTGGTAGTGCAGCAAGAACTGCTTCTTGGCCACGGCTTCTCGCAAGTCGACCTCTATGGCTGCGTGCGCTGAGACTTCAGCCTGCATCTGGGTATCAAAGAAGCGCAGCGTGTTGCGCCCGGCCGCCTTGGCCTGAAACATGGCCAGTTCGGCACGCCTGAGAGGTTGTTCGCTGCCCTCAAGGGTTTTGCCGCCAAACAGGGTGATGCCGATGCTGGGTGTGCCATGGTGGGCACCGCCATCCAGTATGAAGTCGGCCACAAACGCGTTCAGAACATTGTCGGCCACTGCCTCGGCTTGCGTGGCCGCCTCGACGCTGTCTTCGCTTAGGTCTTCAAGCATCACCACAAATTCATCACTGCCCAGCCGTGAAACGGTGTCGCCCTCACGGACGCAGGTCTTCAAACGCTGTGCCACCTGCACCAAAAGCAGGTCGCCCTGGGAATGCCCTTGGGTGTCATTGAGGGTTTTGAAGTTGTCCAGGTCCACAAACAGCAGCGCGTTTTTGCGGGTGTGGCGGGTGCTGACGTGCAGGGCCTGGTCGAGCCGATCGAGCAGCAGGCGGCGGTTGGGCAACTGAGTGAGCGGGTCGTAAAAGGCCAGGGTGTCAATTTGTGCCTGCGCGCTAACGCGCTCTGACACGTCATTGAAGATGGCCACATAGTGGGTGGTCAGCCCGGCGTTGTCTTTGACCGCGCTGATGGTGAGCCACTCTGGATACACCTCTCCACTCTTGCGCCGGTTCCAGATCTCACCTTGCCAGGCACCCTCAGTCTCAAGGGTCTTCGTCATGGCCGTAAAGAAGGCGCTGTCGTGCCGACCTGAAGACAGAATCTGCGGGGTTTGGCCCACGGCCTCTTCAGCGCTGTAACCGGTAATGGCCGTGAAGGCCTTATTGACCCGCAGAATCACGCGCTGCGCGTTGGTGATGGTCATGCCCTGCTGCGACTCAAACGCGGTCGCGGCGATGCGCAGCGCTTCCTCGGCTTGCTTGCGTGCGGTGATGTCTCGGATCGAGACATGAATGGCGGGTGCGCCATCGTAAATAACCGAGGTTCCTTGAACCTGCACCTCAATGGATTGGCCG
>JBIJDQ010000537.1:0-2779 GCA_044344025.1 Rhodoferax sp. | reverse complement strand
AGCCGGTAGGCTAAAGATCCCGTTGGACTAAGCCGCCGTGAGCTGGTGGCGTGCTATGGGTATTGAATAGGTGGTTGCCTGATCAATGTAGCGGCACAGACGGTGACTCCGATGAAACCTCAGATTGCCTAGTGCGCTGAGGTGCGGTTTCACAGCGGTGTAGTTGATGAGAAGGGGGCATCAACCATTGCCGAACAAGCGTGTCGAGTTGATGCCAATGGTGTTGGCCATGAACAGGCAAAGCAATCCACACCGCTCCCCTGCCTGGGAATTGAGAGGTGTGAGTGTTCAGTATGGGGTGCTTATTCATGATGTCTTCGTCGGTGGGCCACGAGGTAAAACACCTGCTGTGAAAGACTCAATATGCACCATCTGACCCTTGCCGCAATGCGGGCAGTCACGCAGCGACAGCCCCGTCAGACGCTGATAGCGGTCACGGTAATCGGTTGCCTGATCGGGCACATCTGCCGCCACGACTGGCATTGGTGCCCCCAGCAACCTGCGACATAGTTCGATCTTGACCTGCCGGTAACGGTTGGCCAGAAAGCCATAGCTGCGGATACGCTGGAACCCTGATGGCAGAACGTGCAACAGGATTCGGCGAATGAACTCATTGGCATCCAAGCGCATGGTCTTGTTCTTGGACTCGTGGCGGTAGTCCTTCCAGGCAAAAGTCACCCCGCCATCGCTGAACTCAAGCAAACGGTTGTTTGAAATCGCCACCCGATGGGTGTAGCGCCCCAGATATTCCAGCACCTGCTTGGGACCACCAAAAGGCGGTTTGACGTAAACCACCCATTCGGCTTGTGTGGCGCAGGCAAGGTATTTGGCAAAAGCCAAACGCCCCTTCAGACCCTCAAGGCTGTTGAAGAAATGCAACTCGCCCCCATCGAATGCCTGCTGCAATAGTTCAAGAAACAGACGCCGAAACAGACGCGACAATACCCGTACCGGCAAGAAGAAGCCGGGGCGACAGGAAACCCAACGCTGGCCATCAGGTGAGATGCCACCGCCTGGCACCACGCAGTGCAAGTGCGGATGGTGCAGCAAGTTCTGACCCCAGGTGTGCAAAATGGCAATAAAGCCGATCTCGGCGCCCAAGTGTTTGTGATCAGCGCCAATGGTTCGCAATGTTTGGGCCGTGGCTTGAAACAAAATGTTGTAGACCACAGCCTTGTTCTGATACGCGATGGCTGCAACCTCCTGGGGCACAGTAAACACCACATGGAAATACTCTACCGGCAGCAGTTCGGCTTGACGTTCAGACAACCACTGGGCACGCGCCAACGCCTGGCACTTGGGACAGTGACGATTTCTGCAACTGTTGTACGCTATGCGCTGGTGGCCACAGGCATCACATTGTTCAACGTGACCGCCCAGTGCTGCCGTTCGGCATTGCTCAATGGCGCTCATGACGCGGCGCTGACCCCGACTCACTGAAGCCGTATGCTCCGTACGAAAGGCAGGGCCGAACTGGCGAAAGATGTCCGCCACCTCCAGCCCGGCAGGGCGCAAGGCTAGACCCTAGAAGTCAACCGACGCAATGGCCGCCGGTTGTGGCGCCTCAATCTTTGGCAACAAATCAAAAGGGCTGACGGTCGCACACAGGGTGCTGGTGGCAATCTTGAGATAACGTGAGGTGGTGGCCAGACTGCGGTGTCCCAGGAGCAGTTGAATGCTGCGCACATTGGTGCCCGATTCCAACAGGTGCGTGGCAAAGGCATGGCGCAACGAGTGTGGCGTGATGGGTTTGGTGATACCACAGGCCCGATGAGCCTTCTGACAAGCCTGCTCGACAGCATCCTTGGTGATGGGCTGACCAGGGATGTTGCCCGCAAACAGCCATGTTTGGGGCCGCGCTGACTTCCAGTACATGCGAAGTTCCTCAAGCAGCCGGGGTGAGAGCATGACGTAGCGGTCTTTGTTGCACTTACCTTGGTCGACCCGTATCATCATGCGCTGGCTGTCGATGTCGGTTACTTTGAGGTGAGTGGCCTCTGAGACACGCAGGCCCGCAGCGTAAGTCGTCATCAGCAGGGTCCGATGTTTGAGGTTCTCGATGGAGTCCAAAAAGTGCATCACCTCCTCTGGGCTCAACACCACGGGCAGCTTGAAGGGCTTCTTGGGCATCGGGATGTCATCTGGCGACCAGTGCTGCTTGAGCGTCACTCGGTACAGAAAACGAAGTGCTGAGGTCGCTGTGCTGATGCTCGAAGTCGAAAGCTTGCGGGTCATCGTCAGGTAAACCTGGTACTCACGAACCTCCTGCGGCCCCAACAAATCAGGCGATCGGTGAAAGTATTTGGCGTAAAGACTGACTTGCTGGAGATAGGACAGTTTTGTGTTGTCAGTGAGGTTGCGAATGCTCATGTCTTCAAGCATCCGCTGGCGTAACGGTGTCATGGCGATACTCCTTTGCAGTTGAAAGAGATGAAGTGCTGCGAACAGCAATTCCATCGTCCTACAAATGAAGCCTGATGGGAAGTGACTTGGAAATTGACAACGCTGGAGTACCAACTACCGCGTCAGCGGGTTAGTCCAATGCAGAGCGTCTTTAGCCTGGCGGCTGCGGCGCGCAGACGCTGATCAACGCTGATGCGGTTTTTCCGCAGCCGGTAGGCTAAAGATCCCGTTGGACTAAGCCGCCGTGAGTTGGTGGCGTGCTATGGGTATTGAATAGGTGGTTGCCTGATCAATGTAGCGGCACAGACGGTGACTCCGATGAAACCTCAGATTGCCTAGTGCGCTGAGGTGCGGTTTCACAGCGGTGTAGTTGATG
>JBIJDQ010000536.1:0-2781 GCA_044344025.1 Rhodoferax sp. | reverse complement strand
GGTTCGGCACAGCCCGCACTGGTGCGCCAGGTGGCCGAGAGTCTGGCCGGGCGCGTGGGTATTTTGGAGCTGGCCCCGCTGACCGTGCAAGAGGCCAGCACGGGCAACGCACCCGTACCCGATTACCGTCAACTGTGGTTATGTGGCGGTTTTCCGGATGCACTGGATGCAGCCGCCCGTGGCGGGAATTTTCGGGACTGGTGGGAGTCGTACTTGCGCACTTACGCCGAGCGTGACTTGCCTGCCATGGGCGTAGCGGCAGACCCGCTTTTGATACGCAAACTGCTCACCATGCTGGCACACGCTCAAGGCGGATTGGCCAACTTGAACCAGTTTGCCGCCTCGCTGGGCAAATCGCAGCCCACCATAGCCCGCTATGTGGACATTTTGGAGCAGAGCTTTTTGCTGCGCCGCCTGCCGCCGTATTTTCGCAACGTAGGCAAGCGGCTGGTGAAAGCACCCAAGCTGTACCTGCGTGATACCGGCCTGCTGCACCACTTGCTTAATATTGATTCGATGGACGTGCTCGACAGCCACCCTATTCGCGGTGCGAGTTGGGAGACCTTTGTTCTTGAAGACCTGCTGCGCCGTGAAGCCGCAACCCACCCGCACGCTGCAGCACACTTCTGGCGCACAGCCGCTGGCGCAGAAGTGGACCTGCTGCTAGAGCGCGGCGGAGCACTGCACGCGGTGGAAATTAAAACAGCACGCGCCACCTCACCCTACTTGGCTCGTGGACTGCGCGCCATCATGCAAGACACTGGCGCTGTCAGTGCCACCATCATCGACCAAGGGCCGGGCATCGACCCACTGGCACCGGGGGTGACGCGCCGTGGCTTTGCGGAATCAGTCAATTGGCTGCCAGACCAGTGAAAATACGCAAAAGTCAACAGACTTTATTTGACAACGTTTTTTTTCGAGGGAAAACAGTGCCATCAATTTTGACATCGTCAATGGTGACCACTTACCTCATTTGCGCCAACAACCGAGCAAGAGTTCGCCACAGGACGCCTGGCAAAGGGGACCGTTTGGTGTTGTTCATGCCGAGAGACACACCCAGGGCGTCAACTGCAATCGCGGTACCGCTGAGTAAACGATACCGAGCCGTAAATCCTTGGGCAGCAATCAATTCGCTCCACATTTGATCATGCGTGCCTGATGGTGATTTTTTGTAGCGCCAGAAAAACACTTGCGCATCGGTCAACCCCATGCGACGCAGTAGCTGCAGCAACTGCCCCAAAGCCAGTTGAACTTTAGCCAGCCCCAAAGCAGGTGCCTCAGAGACCGATTCCCCAAGTTGCGGTTGTGAAGCTTGATTTCTGTTGACCTGCCTTGGATTAAACCAGAACATAGGAGGGTTATCGTGCCAATACAACTCGCCCAGGTCGGCCATCAACGCCACGTCTGAAGCATCCAATAAGTCGATTCCCGCTATCAAACGATCTCGCAGGCCCAGAGCATGCAGGGGCGAATGCCAGTTCCGAATCTGAGCCATTGAAGGTGGTGACGGTTCTGCTGACAACCCGTCCAAATCAGTCACCGCCCCGTTTTCCGCTTGAGCGATTAGGGCTTCTCGCACCAAAGTCGACCACGGTACGGGGGGTACGCCAACGTCAACACTTTGAGCGCGCGTTGATTCTGGTCGTCGGTACCCGCCAACCGACTCTTTACGCAGGGTCGTTGCCGCTGTGAAGCGCTGGCTGGTCAGTCGACCAAGATAACGATTGGGGACGATTTCATCGGCCAATTCGTGATGGACGTACAGGGCCGCCACCAGATCCAATGTATGCACGTAGTTGGTCAGTGATACCTCGTAAGACGAATGACCGAGCATCCGGGGAATCACCAGGAAATCGCCCGCTGAAAGTAGTGGTTTCAGTATGGAACCTACCAATGCCGGGCTGTTTCGCATTTCCTGGTGAATCTCTGGGTGTCCAGCGAACACGTTAGCCCATTCCGGTCTCCTGGCGAACACAATCTTCAAGGTCATCCACGATGCAAACGAGTGCCTTAAATGGTGCAACTTCAGTCGATCGTCTTTGCCGATGCGCCGCAGCAGACTAATCGCATCCCGGGTCAGCGTGTCATGCTCATGTTCAGGAAACAACAGAGCAGATAAAGGCTCCGAAGGCTGGCGAGCCACACACTCATCGCATGCTTGCACCAACCAGTGATGCTCTTGCTCATTGAGCAGCGGAACAATCGGCAGGCTGCGCCGAGAAAAACCCGTTTTCAGGCTATGCCCGGTGTACGGCCGAATATGAATGCGCCCATCACCCGGCAAATCGATATCACCACGCCGAAGAAACAGCATCTCCCTCCTGCGCATGCCAAATCGAAACGCCAGCACAATCAGCAATCGCATGCGAATCTGGCGCTCAGGCATTCGGTTGGTGATGCAATTGACTTTCAGGGCATCAAGCACTGCGTTGTAAGTTCCAAAATCGACTACTTGACGGTCAACTTGATCACCAAGTGAGTTGATGCGATCATCTGGCGACAAACCGTGGTGGTTACGAATATAAGCAATCAGCGCAACGGTCTTCTTGCGGAACCTTTTAGGCACCACATCCAAGGCGTCCATCAAGCCATCCGACAGATCTTCCTGCGTGGTGGTTGCACTTGGTCCTCCGACGCTCTCCCACAAAAATGCTTGCAACCACTTGCCTTCCTGCGAGTCCGTATGGGGCATTGCGGGCAGCCAGCCGAAAGGCTGGCCAGCGCTTTCTGTATCGGCCAAGGCAAAGGGCTGTAGTCCTTGCCCTTCGTCATCAGCCTCCT
>JBIJDQ010000535.1:0-2788 GCA_044344025.1 Rhodoferax sp. | reverse complement strand
ACCGCGCTGATGCCTGCCAACAGCAAAGCCGCCCAGCGCAACGACATCAATTTTGTCGGCTCTTTTGCTGGTGCCATGGCGCAGTCGCCGTCTGACTCGTCACCTGCCGAGATGCTGCCCGGCGATCTGGAAACCGCGCGCCTGTTTGGCAAACGGGTGGCTGAGGTGGCGACCCAGTTCAGGGGTTGAATCGGGCGGCGGGCACATGTTTTGCACGAGCCGCAAAGGCAGGTGTTGTGCAGGATTGTGTTTGTTGGCCCAGGTGATGCGACTGGGGCCTGCCCCATAGAAGGCACAATGGCGCCCGGGAGGCTCATTTTTTGTACCGAGCGCCAACATGTTAAAAAATCCATTTGTACTGACTTTGCTGGCGACTGCTGGCCTGGCATCCGCACAGGCCCCCGTGGCAGTTTCTGAAAAAGATTTTCTTGACGACATGCCGGTGGTGCTGTCAGTTTCCCGTCTCCCCCAGCGACTTGACGAAACACCTGGCGCAGTGACGCTGCTGGACCGTGATTTCATTCGCCGCAGCGGCGCACGAGATGTGGCCGACCTGCTGCGCTTGGTGCCGGGTTTTCAGAGCAGCAGCTCGTTTGAGCCTGATGCACCCCAAGCCAGTTACCACGGCTCTTTTGGCCAGTATTCCGCACGCATCCAGGTGCTGGTGGATGGCCACTCGGTGTATTCAACGTACTTTTTTGGCAGTGTGGCCTCTGGCTTGCTGTCGGTGGCGCTTGAGGACATTGAACGCATCGAGGTACTGCGCGGCTCCAACTCTGCCGCCTATGGGGCACGAGCCATGCTGGGTGTGGTCAATATCGTGACGCGCCACAGTGCCGACACGCTGGGTGTGCAGGCCAAACTGACCAGCGGTGAAAACGGCGTGCGTGATGCGCGGGCGGCGCTGGGTTGGGCCACCGACACAGCCAGTCATCGGCTCGGTGTTGACACCCGGGCTGACGATGGGCTCAGCGGTGCCAATGGGCATAACCGAGTGAGTCGGGTCAATTTGAGGTCTGATTGGACACTTTCTCCAAATGATGCGGTTCAATTGGCCCTGGGCGCCATGAACATCGGTTCGGGCCGGGGGGTCTTGGGAAATGTGGACAACCCCGCGCATGACCGCACCTATGGGTCGGGGTTTGTTCGCCTGGATTGGCATCGCACGCTAGGCGTGGACGAGGACGTGGGGTTGTCTTTGTCTCACATGAATGAGAATTACCGCGACTCCGCGCTCTATTCACTTGTGTCACTGCGCCCGGCCCTGATTGCATTGGGTTTGGGTGGTGGCAGTGAGAGCATTGATCTGGATGTGAGCGGCACCACGCAAAATGATTCACTGACTTTTCAACACACGTTTCGCCGCAATGCTGGCCTGCGGGTGGTGTGGGGCGCCGAGTGGCGACGTGAGCAAATTCGGTCTCTGCCGGTGTACAACACCAGTGAGCCGCTTGTCACCGATTTCAAGCGCTTGTTCACCAATGTTGAGTGGCGTCTTGCGCCCAGTGTGCTGATGAACGCCGGTTTGATGGCTGAACACAGCACTGACAGCGGCTCCAGTTTGGCACCACGACTGATGTTCAACTGGCACATGCTGCCAGGGCAAACCCTGCGTGCGGGTGTGGCAAGCGCCTCCAGGCCACCGAGTCAACTGGAAAACCGCGGTGATATTCGTTACAGCTACATGGGCACGTTGCTGCAGGTGAGCACGCTGGCGCGCGGCAACGTTTCGCCGGAGCAAGTCAGGGTGCAGGAACTGGGGTACCTGGGTGACTTTCCCCAATGGCGTGTCAGCGTGGATGTGCGGGCCTTTAACGAAGAGATCAGCGGTTTTGTGGTGCGTGGGCGTATGCCCTTGCCCGCTGGCACCTCGCTGCTGCCGTCGGCCCCCTGGGACTTCAACAACACCGATCGATTTGCCATTCAGGGGTTTGAGTACCAGGTCAAGTGGCGACCCTGGAGTGGCGCACAGCTTGGATTCAACCAGGCCTACACCCACCTCACATTGCGACAACCGAGCACAGAGGAAGACATTGCCTTCGCAGTACCCGATGCGGTCAGCACCCTGATGTTTACCCAAAAGTGGTCAACCGGGTTAGAGGCCACTTTGACGCATCAAGACAGCGGACGCGTGTCCCTGCAAGGCTCTGGCAGCTACAAACTGGCAAGCAGCCGTACCGATTTGCGCCTGGGCAAGGCCTTGCAATGGGGCAAACAGCGAGGTGAATTGGCGCTGGTGGTGCAGAACCTGGGTGGATCCAACCGTGACTTTGACATCAAATTTAGTTTTCAGCGCCGTGCCTTCGTCACGCTGCGGCTTGACAACTAGCCGCAGTTAGATGCTTCTGCGCACATTACGGTCCTTGCTGACCGGGCTGGCCCTGGGTCTGCTGGCGTTTGGGTTGGCCGCGCAGCCACGGGGGGGTGAAGCCCGGGTGGTGATCGTCAGCAGTGACAGTACCGCAGCGTACATGGAGGCAGCCCAGGCCTTGATTGCCGAGCTCGGCAGCAGCGGAGTGTCGTCTTACGACATCCGTCGACTGAGTTTGGCAGAGTGGTCTGCATCGGGTGACCGACCAGCGGTACCCAAGCTTTACGTGGCGCTGGGCACGCAGGCTGCCACCGCCTTGGCGCTTGGCCAGCCGCAGGCACCCGTGCTGGTGGCTCTGGTTCCACGCGCCAGTTTTGAGCGGGTGCTGGCGGCCAGTGGGCGCAAGGCATCGAGTAACTTTACGGCCATTTACCTGGATCAGCCCGTGGCGCGTCAACTCGCCATGCTCCGTCTGGC
>JBIJDQ010000534.1:0-2790 GCA_044344025.1 Rhodoferax sp. | reverse complement strand
CATGTCGCCTCTGGCTGCGGCAGCTACGTTGGCGCGCAGGGCGGCCAGCTTGGCCGGGCCTTCACGGTGCTCCACTTGCAAGCCATCCAAAATGGCAGCGGCCTCTGCACTGCGCAGGCGCAGAAGACGAAACAAAAAGTCGTCTTCCTTGGGGTGGTGTGAGCGGTCGACAAACTGCTCAATGTAGTCAAACACGGCGTTGAAAAAAGGCTGCTCAATGGCGGTGCCGGTCTCGATTTCAGAGGCCACCTGGTCCACGGTGGTGGCCAGGCGCCACAGGTTGCTGTGGTCTTGGCTGATGAGGGTAAGTGCGTCCATGGTGTCTCTTGGGTTCAAGCGTGTGCGCCAAGGTAGGCGGCAATCACATCGGGGTTGCGGCGCACTTCAGCACCAGTGCCTTCGGTCAGCTTCTTGCCGTAGTCCAGCACCAGAATGCGGTCCGACAGGTTCATCACCATCTTCATGTCGTGCTCAACCAGCACCACCGTCACGCCCGAGTCGGCCACCTTGCGCACCAGTTGGTCCACCTCAATGGTTTCTTTCGGGTTCAGGCCAGCTGCAGGCTCGTCGAGAAAAATCAGGCGCGGTTTCATCGCCAAGGCGCGGGCAATTTCCAGGCGCTTGAGGGCACCGTAAGGCATGCTGTCGGCACGCGCATCCACATAACTTGCAAGGCCCACAAAAGACATCAGCTCAGCGGCCTCGGCGTGCAATTCGCGGTCGCGCTTTTTGAGGGCAGGCCAGCGCAAGGCGGCTTTGAGCAGGTTGCGGTCCAAGCGCAGGTGGGCACCGACCATCACGTTCTCAATGGCGCTCATGTTCATGCAGATTTGCAGGTTCTGAAAGGTGCGCGCCACGCCCCGGCGGGCCAACTCGTCGGGCGACTTGCCGGTAATGGACTCACCATCGAGCAAGATGCTGCCCGTTGTGGGGGTGTAAATGCCAGTGATCAGGTTAAACAGCGTGGTTTTGCCCGCGCCATTGGGGCCAATCACCGCGTACACAATGCCTGCGTCGATGTTGAACGTGACGTTTTGCACCGCCTTGACACCACCGAAGTGGATGGAGAGGTCTTTGACTTCAAGCAAGGCCATGCTTATTCCCCTTTGCCAAACTTGGCTGCCAGCGTGGGCACCAGACCCTTGGGCAGAAAGATCATGCACAGCATCAAAATGGTGCCAAAGGCCACGGTTTCCCAGCCTTCAAACGAGGCCAACGCCTGTGGCAACGCCGTCAGCAGCACCGCACCGACCACAGAGCCATAGACCGAGGCCATGCCACCAATCACCACCATGGTGACCAGTTCAATCGAATGGAAAAAGTCCGCCAGGTTGGGTGTGACAAAACCCACGTAATGCGCCGTGACACTGCCCATGATGCTGGCAAACACCGCGGACAGCACAAAGATGGCCACCTTGTAACGCACCACATCCACCCCCACCACTTTGGAAGCCACCTCGCTGCCATGCAAGGCGCGCAAGGCCCGGCCAAACGGCGAATCAATCAGGTTCAGAGACGCCCAGACGCTGATGGAGAGCAGCAGCGCCACGATCCAGTACCAGTGTTTGTCGCCTGAAATCTCGAAACCGGCCAGGCTCATGGGCGGCACCGGCATGCCGTCTGGCCCACCGGTCCAGGCGGCTTCGGTGCGAATCACAATGTTGATGATGATGCCCAAGCCCAGCGTGGCCATGGCCAGGTAATGGCCCTTGAGCTTGAAGATGGGCCGCGCCACGATGGCCGCCAATGCCCCGGCGGCCACTGCCCCCGCCAGCAGCGCCAGCACCGGGTGCCAACCCAAATGTGTGGGCAAAATCGCCGATGCATAAGCGCCAATGCCCAGAAAGCCCGCATGGCCCAGGCTGATCTGCCCGGCAAAACCAATCAACAGGTTCAGGCCCAGCACGATCACGGCGTTGATCGCCATGCGTATTACCAGGTCCACATAAAAGCTGTTGGGCAACACAAAGGGCAGCACCAGCAGCACCGCCATGATGATGTACAGACCCAGGTACTGATTTTTTTTCATACTCAGACCCGATCGGTAGATTTGCCGCCAAACAGGCCACGCGGCATGAAGAACAAGATCAACAAAATCAGCACAAACGGAATGGCATCCTTGTAGGCCGACGAGATGTACCCCGCGCCCATGGCCTCCAGAATGCCCACCAGCAATCCACCCACCACCGCGCCCAGGCCGTTGCCCAGGCCGCCGACCACCGCTGCCACAAAACCCTTGAGCCCGAGCATGATGCCCACGTCATACGAGGTGAGCGTGATCGGCGTCACCAATATGCCGCCCAAAGCACCCAATGCGGCGGACATGGCAAAGCTCAAAAACAGCACCCAGTTGGTGTTGATACCCACCAACTCTGCCGCCACCCGGTTGTAGGACGTGGCCAGCATGGCCTTGCCGTGCAGCGTGCGGTTAAAGAAGTACCACAACGCCACCACCACAATGGCCGTGACACCCAGAACCCACAGGCTTTGTGGCATGAGTGTGGCGCCCAGAATTTGCAGTGGCACGTCGCCAGAGAAGGCTGGCAGACTGAACGTGCCCTTGCCCAACCAAACCTGAACCAGGCCACGAATCACCAGCGAGGCGCCAATGGTGATGATGATCAGGGTCACCGATTCGGCCCCCTTGACCGGCTCAATGGCCAGCTTTTCCACCACGACACCCACCAAGGCCGGCACCAGAATCGCCAAGACGAGCGCCACCGGCAAAGGCATGCCACCCTGGGTAAAAAACACCGCCAGCATGCCGCCCAACATGATGAATTCACCCTG
>JBIJDQ010000533.1:0-2793 GCA_044344025.1 Rhodoferax sp. | reverse complement strand
GCGCGCAGCGCCTCAGGCGTGAGGGCCAATGGTTTGCCTTGATGGCGAAACCCCATCTGAATGGTCAAGGGATTGCCTCGTGCATTCATGTGGTCACCCAGCACGCCGTTCAAAATCGACACAATGACCGCACGTTCGTCGGACGAATTCAGGTGCGCCAACTCGGGTTCAAGGTGGGCCAGCGCAGCATCGAGCCCGCCACCAATTAGCGTGGTCACCCCCCGAATGCCTTGGTAAACAAAACCACTGGTTTTAGCCAGTACCTGGTACACAGCACCGTGCACCGCAGAGGCCGGTTTGGCTGCGGCTTTGCCAAAAGGCAGGGGCAGCCGCAAGATGTTGTGGTGCATGGCCTCAACCAAGTCGGTCACGCCCAGGGTGGCCTCAACGGCCAGGCGGCTGTAGCCATGAATGTCGGAGAGGTGCAGGTGTGTCTTTTTCATGATGTGTGTACAGGTGTGGCTGTTGCTGAACCCATTCGCCAATAAGACCCTTCGCTTTCTTGAACGGAAATTACCTTGGCATGAAAACGGAAAAACAGGTCAATGGGTCGGATCAATGTCTGCATTGTGTACGGTTGTACACAAATTGTAAATCCTGGGGGTGGCGCTTTAGTCTGTGTCGCCTAGTTTTGGTCTGTTGGCCCATTCAGGCAAAATTCTCTCAAAGCCCTGTTGCTGGAACAGGGCGCAGCGGGGTGCGCAAGGTGTTTTACAAAATGGTTCGATTTTTCAGTGTTGCGTTTCTTGCCTTCATGGCCGCAACCGCAAGCACGCAGGTGTTGGCCCAGGGGTATGAGGTGCTGCCCTGGCCCACGCGCAAGCCCACGCCGGAGTTGACCGGGGTTGACCTGCAAGGGCAGGTTTTGCGCTTGAGTGAGCTACGTGGCAAAGCGGTACTGATCAACTTCTGGGCCAGTTGGTGCCCGCCCTGCTTGGCAGAAATGCCCTCGCTGCAAGCCCTGGCACAGTTTTATGGCCCCGAGAAGCTGGTGGTGCTGGCGGTCAACTTCAAGGAGTCCGCCACCGTGGCCCAGCGTTTTGTGCAACGCACCGACCTGGGCTTGCCGGTGCTTCTTGACCCCACCGGGGCTCTGGCACGCCAGTGGGGTGCCACGGTTTTCCCGACAACAGTGCTGGTGGCGGCGAACGGGCAGGCCCGCGCTGTGGTGCGCGGTGAGGTGGATTGGTCAGGCCTGCCAGCCGCCAGACTGGTGGAACCCCTGTGGTTACCGACTGGTACCAGCTTGAAATCGGCCAGCAAGCCATAATCCGGGCGGCTTTGCGGGCGTTTGCCCCATTCACCTGGGCCACTGGCGGTACCTTTACCTACCGCCTTGGACCCGTCTTCAATATTTTCCGGAGTTCTTTTTATGACCACCGTTCACGCGCGCCGTGTTTTTATGAAAAATACGGCTGCAGTGCTTACCGCTTCTGCATTTCCTGCTATAACTTTTGCTCAAACTGCCGCGCCAGCTGAGCGTCGGTTTTTACCTCAACCGGGCAATTGGCGTACCTTCGAGGTCACCACCCGGGTTGACATTCTCAAGCCCCAGGGCGCGACTCGTCTGTGGTTGCCCATTCCATCGGTCAACACCGATTGGCAACAGTCGCTGGAAAGCAGCTACAGCAGCAACGGCAAAACCGAGATGACCGACGACGACCAGTACGGCGCACGCATGTTGTACGTGGCCTATGATGCCTCTGAGGCCAAGCCTTTTGTCGAATTGACCAGCCGCATCAAGACCCAAAACCGTGCCACCGACTGGACCAAAAAGAACGTCAGCGCCGAAGACGCGGCCACCCTGAAGCACTGGACCCAACCCACCAGTCTGCTCCCCACCGACGGCATCGTGCGCAAGACCGCGCAAGAAGCCACCCGGGGCGCCCAGACCGATGTCGAAAAGGCACAAAAACTTTACGACTGGATTGTGGCCAACACCTTTCGTGAACCCACGGTCAAAGGCTGCGGCGAGGGCGACATCAAAACCATGCTCGAAACCGGCAACCTGGGTGGCAAGTGCGCCGACCTGAACGCGCTGTTTGTCGGCCTGTGCCGCTCGGTCGGTCTGCCCGCCCGTGATGTGTATGGTCTGCGTGTGGCGCCCTCTGCCTTTGGTTACAAAGAGCTGGGCGGCAATCCGGCCAGCCTCAAGGGTGCGCAGCACTGCCGTGCCGAGGTGTACCTCAAGGCGCACGGCTGGGTGGGCATGGACCCGGCCGACGTGGCCAAAGTGATGCGCCAAGAAACCCCCGAGTGGATAAAGTCGCCCAAAAACGCCCTGGTGGCCCCGGTCAACAAGAACCTGTTTGGCGGCTGGGAAGGCAACTGGATGGCCTTCAACATGGCCCACGATGTGAACTTGCCCCATTCGCAAGGGGCTAAACCGGGGTTCTTCATGTACCCGATGGCTGAAAACGCGTCAGGCCGCCTGAACTCCTATGCGCCGGATGACTTCAAGTACCAGATCAGCGCCCGCGAGACGTTGACCTAGGCAACGCAGCCTTCAGCAGCGCCAAGGTGATGGGTTTGGGTCTTTATGCAGAGATGTGCACAAAGACCCAATGCCGACATCACTTGATGCTGTTGGACAAAAACGCCTGCAGTCGCTCACTGCCCGGGCGCAGCAGCACCTCGTTGGGGTCACCCTGTTCTTCGATTTGCCCTTGGTGCAAAAACACCACGCGGTTGCTGACCTCGCGGGCAAAACCCATCTCGTGGGTGACCACAATCATGGTGCGCCCTTCTTCAGCCACCGAGCGCATCACGCGCAGCACCTCGCCCACCAGCTCG
>JBIJDQ010000531.1:0-2801 GCA_044344025.1 Rhodoferax sp. | reverse complement strand
CGCGATGTCACGCACGAAACCGAAGTGGACCATATGAAGAGTGAGTTTCTCTCTACAGCCGCTCATGAGTTACGTACACCGATGGCCAGCATATTCGGATTTTCGGAAGTGCTGATTAACCAGAACGTCGACGCATCGACGCAAAAAGAGTTGCTGGCGATCATTTACCGGCAGTCGACATTGATGGCCAAGATACTGGATGAACTCCTGGATCTGGCCCGCATCGAGTCCCGTCGGGGGAAAGATTTCCGCTATACCCGCGTGAATGTGCAGGACCTGGCTAACGATCTTGCGCAGTCGTACATTCCCGCGCCGGGGCGCCAGCCGTTGAAACTGGAAATGCCAACCCAGCCGGTGTATGTCATGGCCGACTCCGGGAAGTTGCGCCAGGCATTGCTGAACGTTGTTTCCAATGCCTACAAGTATTCGCCCGGGGGTGGTGCGGTGGTATTGAAACTGGAGCCGGTTGCGGCGGTCGGCGAGGACCGCGCTGCCCGGGTTTGGGTGCGTATTTCAGATTTCGGCATTGGCATGACAGCTGAAGAGTCTGCCCGGGTGTGCGAACGTTTTTACCGCGCCGATGCGTCCGGAAAAACCCTTGGTACCGGGCTGGGAATGAGCATCGTCAAGGAAATCGTGGAACTGCATGGCGGTGAAATTTTGATCAAGAGTTCGCCCGGCATGGGTACCACCGTCAGCGTCGGGCTGCCGGCCTGAAGCTTGAATAGATATGAAATCCATGATGCGTTTGCTCGAGGGACTGCAGCTCAATACCAAGCTGGCGCTGGGCTTTGGGCTGATGCTGCTGATCATTACCGCCATAGGCGCACAGTCGATTTACAGCACCCGTTTGCAAGCTGCAGAAGTCAAGCGGATGTACGAACTGGAGCTGCAGGGCATCTCACACATCAAAGAGGCCAGCATCCATCTGATGCAGATCGGGCGCTCCTTGCGGCAGATGATTCTTGCCCCGGACATGGCAAACCGCGAAAAGGCCCGTGTCGACCTCGATGAGGCCAGAACCGTGATGAACCGTTCTTTGCAGGAGAGTGACCGTCTGTTTTATTTGCCCAAAGGCCGAGAGTTGCTGGCAGACATTCAAAACATGCTGACCCAATACCTTCGCAATGTGGACCACATAACCAGCTTGCTCGCCCAAGATGGGAAACTGCAAACCGGTGAGGTGGCGCGGTTTTTGGCCAGCCCGGATAACGTGCGTGTGTTTGAGGCGACCGACAGGCTGATGATCAGTCTGGTGAGGCACAAAGAAAACGTCGCTTCCCAGGCTGCCCAAGACGCCCTGGTGTTTGCCGAGCGCATGCAGTACTGGATCATCTTTTTCCTGTTACTCGGGCTTTCTACCGGTCTGGCATGCGGCCTGGTTTTGGGGGTGTCCATGCGCCGGCCGTCAGAGCGCCTGCGCCTGAGTGTGGAGGACCTTGCAGGTGGCAAGCTTCAAACCGTGGTGCCTTACACCAGCTTCGGCAATGATATTGGTGCGATGGCCCGATCACTCAAGGTACTTCAACAGGGTGCACAGCAGCTGGAGCTGCAGCAATGGGTGCGCACCGGTACTTTTGAGATTGGTGCAAGTCTGCAGGCCATTGACCATCTTCAGGAGTTTGCCGGTGTGTTGATGGCGCGGTTGACGCCGCTGATGGATGCGCAATTTGGAGCACTGTATGTGCGGGACCGCAGCAATGGCAACTATGTCTACCAGGGGGGCTGGGGTAGTGCCAAGCTCGCGGGCGTACCCACCCAGTTTGCCGAAGGTGAAGGGCTCCCTGGGCAGTGTGCGCTGGATGGCCGTGAAATTTGCGTCGATGCCGGACCGGCGCAGGGCCTGCTTATCCGCTCCGCGGTATTGGATTGCGAGCCCCGGTTATTGCGCGTGGTGCCGGTAGTGGGTGCCCAGGGCAAGGTGCTGGCAGTTCTGGAGTTTGCCGGTGTGCTGCCGCGTCAAAGCCGGCACGACATGCTGTTGGCGGCCTTGTTGCCGCAGTTGGCACTGAATCTGGAAATACTGGAGCGCAATGACGTGGCACGCGACCTGCTGACACAGACCCAGCAGCAGGCCATGCAGTTGCTCACGCAGCAAGATGAGTTGCTGGCGTCACGCCAGCGTGCCGAAGAGGCAACAAGGGCCAAGAGTGAATTTCTGGCCAATATGAGCCACGAAATACGCACTCCGATGAACGCGGTGATCGGTTTGTCACACCTTGCACTAAAGACGGATTTGTCCGGCAAGCAGCGCGACTACCTGAAAAAGATCAACACCTCCGGCACCGCTTTGCTCACTGTGATCAACGACATCCTCGATTTTTCGAAGATCGAAGCTGGAAAGATGGACCTGGAGCAGGTGCCTTTCTGGCTGGACGATGTGCTGGACCGCATCTCTGCGCTGGTGGCACTGAAGGCTAGCGAGAAGGGGCTGGAGTATCTCATTCGGGTTGCGCCGGGTGTGCCTGATGCGTTGATTGGCGATTCGATACGTCTGGGCCAGATATTGACCAATCTGGTCAGCAACGCCATCAAATTTACGGAAAAAGGCCAGGTAAAGGTCAGCATCGCAATGTCCCGGCAGGTGGAGCAACGCGTGGAGTTGATGGTGGCGGTGGAAGACACTGGTGTGGGGATGACCCCGGAGCAATCGGGCAAGCTCTTTCAGGCTTTTACCCAGGCCGATAGTTCTACCACCCGCCGTTATGGTGGCACCGGGTTGGGGTTGATCATTTCCAAGCGTTTTGTGGAGATGATGGAAGGTCAAATATGGGCTGAATCCATTCCCGGCGCGGGTAGCA
>JBIJDQ010000532.1:0-2801 GCA_044344025.1 Rhodoferax sp. | reverse complement strand
GCTGCCGGGGCGCGCACGGCGGTAGGGCGCGGGGCTGCGCTATGGTGGCCGCCGACATTTCTACTGAGCTTGAATACCGCCACTGTGCCAACCAATTCCTCGGCCTGAGATTTGAGGCTGCTGGCCGCCGCGGCCATTTCCTCAACCAAAGCGGCGTTTTGCTGGGTGACCTGGTCCATTTGCTGGACGGCTTCGCCGACCTGGCTCACGCCTGCGGCCTGCTCGTTGCTGGCGGCGCTGATCTCGCCCATGATGTCGGTCACACGGCGAATGGAGTTGACCACCTCGGTCATGGTGGTCCCCGCTTGATCGACCAGCGCGCTGCCTTGTTCAACCCGCTCCACGCTGGCATTGATAAGGGTCTTGATCTCCTTGGCCGCTTCGGCACTGCGTCCGGCCAAAGAGCGCACTTCGCTGGCAACCACGGCAAATCCTCGGCCCTGTTCACCGGCCCGTGCAGCTTCCACAGCCGCATTCAAAGCCAGAATGTTGGTCTGAAAGGCAATACCGTCTATCACGCTGATGATGTCGGATATCTTGCGCGAAGAATCGTTAATGCCCTTCATGGTGTCCACCACCTGTGCTACCACTTCGCCGCCCCTGACTGCCACGGTGGAGGCACTGACCGCGAGTTGGTTGGCCTGGCGTGCGCTGTCGGCGTTTTGCTTGACGGTGGCGCTGAGCTGCTCCATCGACGCGGCAGTCTCTTCCAGCGCGCTGGCTTGGGACTCTGTGCGCGCCGACAAATCGTGGTTACCCGATGCAATTTCGGCACTGGCAGTGGCCACGCCTTCGGAGCCCTGGCGCACCTGTGTCACCACGTTCGACAAATGGTCGCGCATGCCCGACAGGACCTGCATCAGTTGTCCCAGTTCATTGTTGCCACGCACCGCAACCGTCACACCCAAATTGCCTTCTGCTACGGCAGTGGCAACCGACACGGCCTCTGCCACCGGCCCAGTGATGCTGCGCACAAAAGCCACGGCCAGTAGTACCGCGCTGACTAGCCCGAGCAACAGCATGGCTGCCACCAGGGTCTGCTTTTGGTGCATGCCGGCAACGCGCTGCTCCAGCGCTTGATCCAGGCTTTTCATGGCCAATGCGTTGAATTCGTACAAACCGTCGATGGTGCGGGTGAATTCGTCAAAGTAGGCCGGAGCGGGGTGCGTGATGTCGGTGGCGCTGATCAAGACCTGATCGGCCAATGCCAGTGCCTGGTCTACGGTCTGTTTGATGGCGTCCGCTTTGGAACCCAACGCCGCCTTCATTGCCGCATTGACATCGATGGAGCGCTTGATGTTGCGAATCATCTCGCCTTGCACTTGCAGAACCTGTCTGTTCAAGGCCGACAGGGTGGCTCGGCCCTCCGGAGGCAAGCTGCCCTGCGCCAGAAACCCGGTGCCCTGCGCCCGCATGATGCCCAGATTTTCACCAAGCATCGGCAAATTGACTAGCGATGCCTGTATCAAATAGAAGGCATCCGGATCAGGGTCTAACGAAAGACCAAATTCACTCAAAACTTCTTCGTTGAGCATCAGTTCCATTGCAATCAGCTGGGTGTGAAGCTTGGTGCTTTCGGCGGACTTGAGCTGCTTGCCAGACACTCCCTGCTCAAGGGTTACCCAACGCTGGCGCACCTCACTCCATTGGGCCAATATTTTGGGTGAGGCATCTGCCTGCTTTAGGGCAGTATCCAAGGTGTCCATTGCCTTAACCACGTTGTCGCGCATGGTTGGGCGTTTGGCCGCCAAGGTCTCGTTGCCTCCCAATGCCCCGGCCGACAAGCCACGGTGGGTCTGCGTAAACTGCACCACTTGGTTGAGCGCAATCACCGAATGACCAGCCTTTTCCTCAAGCTTGGCAACTTCCACCTCACCCCAGAGCTTTTGGAAGTAGAGACCAGTCGGCAGCAACACCATCAGTAAGGCGATGAGGCCCAGAATGAGGAACTTGTGAGAAAGGTTGAGTCGGTGCAGCAGTGTCATGGCGTTGTATCCGTTAATTTGTAATCGGTGGATGGCTCGTTGTTGCGGGCTATGCCACCAGCGTTGCGCAGGCAAACAATAGAAGTAGCCCAATTCGCATAAGGTCTCCAGTGATACTTTTATGTGTTCGGTTGCGATAGTGGGGGGTGGGAAAGATCAACACCCTGTATCTACCAAGAGAACGACCGGCGGCGTGGCCGCATCGGCGGCAGGTGTGTATTTGACGGCGCAATTGTGCCAACTCCCAGTGCCCCATACGGGTGCTTTTTTGTGGGCGATGAAACTTGTGTTTGCACCAGTGTAGAAGTCGGCCGCAGGACTGATATTCATTGCCTTGGCCAGCTCAACTGCATCCTGGGCATATCCATACACTGTCCTGATGGTCACGGTTGCGCTCAGTGCCACTGTGCCAGTGGCCGCGGTAGTGACACCTGTTATGGCAGACTTGGCTTGAATCATCGTGTTAGCGCTGATCATGGCGCCATGAAGTCCCTGCATGACGCTACGACGGGCCTCACTGGCCAAATTGACAAACCTCGGCAACGCCGCAGCCGCCAGTACACCCAGAATTACAACCACCATGACCAGCTCGATCAAGGTAAAGCCTTTTTGCCTCATCTTCATTCCTTACTTGGGGTGCTGCACTTTTCCATCAGCAAATTAAGCACAATGGTCCCTTGGCCCGACTTGCTCGTGAACTCAAGACAGAGTTGGTAGATCAAGGTCGATCTTTCATAGGGAGCTCCAGGTTAGAAAAGTTGATCGGTATCGAGAGTTGCGACAGCTTTGGTCACAGGCGCTATATCTTTGATAGCT
>JBIJDQ010000530.1:0-2803 GCA_044344025.1 Rhodoferax sp. | reverse complement strand
ATGGCAAACCCGATGGCCAACCCGATACCGACCTGCTGCAGGACCGCGCCAAACGCGCCTGGGTCAGTAATGTTGACCATTGGCTGACCCTCCAAGGTGGGTTGCGCAGCCAAAGCCACAAAAAAGGCCAATGCAATCCGGGCGCGCACAGGTACCGCTTTAGATGAAAAAACCGGCGCGGACGTGAACAGAGCCAACGTGCGCAAAAATGGCCATATCAATGGCGATAGCCACCCAGCGATTTGTGCCTCAGAAAAAGTGATCACAGCTGCATAGGCTCACATGACCGAAGCAGGAATGGCCTCAATGGTGCGCCTAACGTAGTCCACCAGCATGCCCAACATCCACGGCCCAGCCAGCGCAAATACACCGATAGCTGCTAATAATTTAGGTACAAATGCCAGGGTGGCCTCGTTGATTTGCGTCACAGCCTGAAATAGACTAATCACCAAACCCACCACTAGCACCACGCCCAGCACGGGCGCAGAGATCATCAACAACATCCAGAGGGCATCTTGCCCCATGGTCAACACCATTTGCGAATTCATTAATGCCTCTCAGGTGACAAAGCTGGCCGCAAGCGAGCCCAGCAGCAAATTCCAGCCATCCGCCAGCACAAAAATCATCAGCTTGAAGGGCAAGGCCACCAACACCGGTGACAGCATCATCATGCCAAGAGACATCAAGATGCTGGCTACCACAATGTCAATCACCAAAAAAGGTACAAAAATCATGAATCCGATCTGAAACGCCGACTTCAGTTCACTGGTTACGAACGCTGGAATCAACACGCGCATCGGTGCGTTAGTGGCTGTGGTCGCCACATCGAGCTTGGCCAACTTCACAAACAAGGCCAGATCGGCTTGGCGCGTCTGCTTGCTCATGAACTGACGCATCGGGGCTTCCGCCTTGACCAGCGCCTGATCAAACGGCAGCGTGTTGGTGCTGTAGGGTAAATACGCGTCGTTATAGACCTTGTCCAACGTAGGCCCCATAACAAACAGCGTCAGAAACAGTGACAACCCAATGATCACCTGATTGGGCGGCACCGACTGGGTACCCAGCGCTTGCCGCAGCAAAGACAACACAATCACAATGCGGGTAAAGCCTGTCATCATCAGCAAAATAGCTGGTAAAAACGACAGAATTGTGAAAAACAACAGCGTTTGCACAGGTACCGAAAAACTCATGCCATTACCACCCGTGCCCATCAAAAGCGGCAACTGCGCCCCGCTTTGCGCCAGGGCCAAACCGGGCAAAAATGACAGAAGCAGTCCAATGAACCGTTTGATAAGCCTTGTTCGGCGAACTGCAATTTTGCGGAGCTTCATGTACTGACACCTCCACCCACATCGTCGTCTGGTCGCCCGGTAAGCCTGCCAGCCGATATAGGTGCATCTTGTGGCACCGCCGCCGTGTGCAGACAAGTAATGTTTTGAGCAGTAACACCCAGCGTCAACCACACCCTGGCCCCTTTTGGACCTGCTTCAACTGTCACCACCCGCTGGTGCGGTCCGACACCTACTGCGGAGACAACTTTGACTCCTGCCGACGACACGCCCATTGCGCCAACACCCATGCGCCGTTGTACCCACTTCAACCCCACCGGAACCAAAGCCAGCAACACCACAAACAAGACAACCGACACCCAAGCCTGAGACATACACCCCCCTAGCTCTTGCTCACACGCCTCAAGCGCTCAGACGGGGTCACTACATCGGTCAATCGAATGCCAAACTTGTCATTAACCACCACCACCTCCCCTTGGGCAATCAGGTAACCGTTAACCAGCACATCCATCGGTTCACCCGCCAAAGCATCCAACTCTACAACCGAACCTTGCCCCAACTGCAAAATGTGCTTGATGGGCACCTTGGTGCGGCCAAGCTCCACCGACAGCAACACAGGAATATCCAGTACCCGATTAATGTCGTTGATCTGAGCATCACTGCCCCCGGAATAAGCCTTGGAGGTCTCGCCAGACAGTACGCCACCAGGCGCAGGCGCAGTGGCGCCACTATCCGAACTCTTTTGCTCCAGAAGTGCCTCTGCCCAGTCGGCCATGCCATCGTCTTCTGCGGTACTTTCATCAATTGCCATATTTATCACCTTTTCAATTGAGGTCATTGCCCCTCAAACATTTTTCAATCTTCAGGGCATACTTTGCGTTGTGCGTACCGTACTGGCATTCAAAAAGCGGGACACCGTCCACTTTAGCCTGAATACGAGGCTGCCGATCAAGTTCAATGAAGTCCCCCGGTTTCATCGCGAGTAACTGCTCCACAGTGGCATCCGCATGCGCCAACTCTGCCACCAGCACCACTTCAGCAGCTTGAATTTCTTGCGTCAGCACATTGACCCAACGGCGATCCACTTCGATAGAGTCACCTTGCGTTGAAGAGTACAACACATCACGAATCGGCTCCAACGTGGCGTAAGGCATACAAATATGAATCGCACCCGTGATTTCACCAATCTCCAACTGAAAGGATGTCGATACAACAATCTCACTGGGTGTGGCGATGTTGGCAAATTGCGGCTGCATTTCCGATCGCTGGTAATCCAACTCCAGCGGATAAATGCCAGTCCACGCCTTTTTGTACTCATCAGTCACCACATCAACCATGCGATTGATCACACGCTGCTCTGTCGCAGAGAAATCCCGGCCCTCAATACGTGTCTGGAACTTGCCAATTCCCCCATACAAGGACTCAATCACACCAAACACCAAGGCTGGCTCACACACGACCAAGCCATTGCCACGCAAGGGACGAATGGCCACGATGTTGAAGTTGGTAGGTAC
>JBIJDQ010000528.1:0-2809 GCA_044344025.1 Rhodoferax sp. | reverse complement strand
GCATCCTCGTTCCTATGGAAGAGGTTGTTGAGGTAAAAAATGGTCAGAAGAAAACCACTGAGCGCAAGTTTTTTCCTGGTTATGTGCTTGTCGAGATGGTGATGAATGATGACACCTGGCACTTGGTGAAGCACACTAACAAGGTGACTGGGTTTGTAGGCGGTGCGAAAAATCGCCCGGCCCCGATCTCCGAGGCGGAGGTCATGAAAATCGTCAATCAGATGCAAGAGGGCACCGATAAGCCGCGTCATAAGGTTGAGTTTTTGGTTGGTGAATTTGTTCGCGTCAAGGATGGCCCGTTCACCGACTTCAATGGGTCGGTTGAAGACGTCAACTACGAGAAGAGCAAAGTACGCGTGTCGGTGACTATTTTTGGTCGATCCACGCCTGTTGAGCTGGAGTTTTCTCAGATCGAGAAGACCTGATTTTTATAGTTGTCAATGGATAGTGTTTGCATTTTTCGACTCGGTGCAAATATGGATAGAGAGTCGCTAACCCCGGGGAGCCTGCTGCTAAATTTTTAATTTGCAGGCGTTAGTACCCGTAAGGAGAAATCATGGCGAAAAAAATCGTCGGTTTTGTAAAGCTGCAAGTACCAGCTGGTAAAGCCAACCCATCACCACCCATCGGACCCGCATTGGGTCAACGTGGTTTGAACATTATGGAGTTCTGCAAGGCATTTAATGCGCAGACCCAAGGTGTTGAGCCTGGACTGCCACTGCCAGTGGTGATTACTGCGTACGCAGACAAGAGCTTTACATTCGTCATCAAGACCCCACCGGCTACCGTGTTGATCAAAAAAGCGATCAAGCTGGATAAAGGCTCTGCCCGTCCGCATCTGGACAAGGTTGGCAAGATTACCCGTGCTCAGCTTGAGGAAATCGCCAAAACCAAAATGAAAGATATGACTGCAGCCGATCTGGATGCAGCGGTTCGCACGATTGCAGGATCCGCTCGCTCGATGGGTGTGAATGTGGAGGGCGTGTAAATGTCTAAACTGACTAAAAAGCAAAAGACCCAACAGGGCAAGATTGACGGTAACAAGCTGTACAAACTGGGTGATGCACTTGGTTTGGTCAAAGAGTTTGCCGTGGCCAAGTTTGACGAGTCCATTGACGTGGCAGTTCAGCTGGGTATTGACGCAAAGAAATCTGATCAAGTGGTGCGTGGTGCGGTTGTGCTGCCAAACGGTACCGGTAAAACAAAGCGTGTTGCGGTTTTTGCGCAAGGTGCCAAAGCTGAAGAAGCTAAAGCAGCCGGTGCGGACATCGTTGGTATGGATGATCTGGCCGCAATGGTCAAGGCTGGCGATATGCCATTTGACGTGGTAATCGCCGCGCCGGATGCCATGCGTATTGTTGGTACGCTCGGTCAAATCCTCGGCCCACGTGGTTTGATGCCAAATCCAAAGGTTGGCACCGTCACTCCTGACGTCGCGACAGCTGTTCGTAATGCCAAGGCCGGACAGGTTCAGTTCCGCGTTGACAAAGCCGGAATTGTTCACTCCACTATCGGTCGTCGTTCATTTGACAGCGACAAATTGCAAGGTAACTTGGCCGCGTTGGTCGATGCTTTGGTGAAAGCCAAGCCCGCAACCAGCAAAGGTGTTTATTTGCGCAAGGTAGCCGTATCGTCGACCATGGGTGTTGGCGTACGTGTCGATCTGCAAACAATTGCCGGGTAAGTAAGTGAATTTTGGCAGTCTGAAAAGATTGCCGAATGTGGTGGGCTGTGTGTGCTGTGCGCATGCAGGTCATCCAAGACCGCTGGTGTGTTGGTTGCAGAAATGCAGCGTAACGCTTAATCGTTGAGAGCCAGCGCAGATGGCGATTCCACTGCAGATGGAAATTTTCCGGAAACAGTTGGTCGCTGCAATGTAGCGTACCTGAAGGCAATGTGCCGACGGGTATTTTTAAAGGAGTAGACCTTGAGTCTTAATCGCAGTGAGAAGGAAGCGGTCATCAGTGATGTGACCAGCCTCGCCGCAAAAGCTCAAACGCTTGTGATCGCGGAATACCGTGGCATCACGGTCGCTGACATGACCAAACTGCGCACAACAGCACGCAGCAACGGCGTGAGTCTGAGTGTGTTGAAAAACACCCTGGCTCGCCGTGCTGTTGCCGGTAGCAAGTTTGAAATTGTTTCTGACCAGATGACCGGTCCGCTGATCTATGGCTTTTCCGAAGACGCAGTAGCTGCCGCAAAGGTGGTTGCAGAATTCGCGAAAACCAACGACAAGTTGGTGATTCGTGCTGGTGCGTATGGCGGCAAAGCTTTGGATGTCAACGGCGTAAAACAACTGGCAAGCATTCCTTCGAAAGAAGTGTTGTTGGCGCAGTTGCTGGGCTTGATGCAATCCCCCATTTCGCGTACAGCCCGTGTGCTGGCCGCATTGGCGGAACAGCGTGGCGGTGGAGCAGAAGCACCCGCAGAGGCAGTTGCTGCGTAAGCGGCAGTGTCTGAGTAGTAACCAATATTGTTAGGAAATAAAAATGGCATTTGATAAAGACGCATTTTTGACCGCTCTGGATAGCATGACGGTCATGGAACTCAACGACCTGGTGAAAGCCATCGAAGAGAAATTTGGTGTGAGCGCTGCAGCAATGTCTGCTCCAGCCGCTGGCGGCGGTGCTGCCGCTGCAGTCGCTGAAGAGAAGACAGAGTTCAACGTCGTTCTGGTTGAAGCCGGTGCCCAGAAGGTATCCGTCATCAAGGCAGTGCGTGAGATCACCGGTCTGGGCTTGAAAGAAGCCAAGGATCTGGTTGACGGCGCTCCAAAGAACGTCAAAGAAGGCATTTCCAAAGCTGA
>JBIJDQ010000040.1:0-10210 GCA_044344025.1 Rhodoferax sp. | reverse complement strand
CGGCTTATCCGAAACCCGTGGATGTGAAGATGCACCACGAGTTGCCAGACTTCATAAGCACCCGTGGTGGCGTACCTTTGCGTCCAGGTGACGGCATCATCCACAGCTGGTTGAACCGCATGTTGTTGCCAGACACCGTCGGCACGGGCGGTGACAGCCATACGCGTTTCCCTATCGGTATCAGCTTTCCTGCGGGCTCTGGCTTGGTGGCGTTTGGCGCTGCCACGGGTGTGATGCCTTTGGACATGCCTGAGAGCGTGTTGGTGCGTTTCAAAGGAGAAATGCAGCCGGGTATCACCCTGCGTGACTTGGTCAACGCCATTCCGCTTTACGCCATCAAGGCAGGATTGTTAACGGTAGCCAAGCAAGGCAAGAAGAATATTTTCTCTGGCCGAGTCCTGGAAATTGAGGGTTTGCCTGATCTGAAGGTTGAGCAGGCCTTTGAGTTGAGTGACGCATCGGCAGAGCGCAGTGCGGGTGGTTGCACCGTGCACCTGAATAAAGAGCCGATCATTGAGTACATCAACAGCAACATCACCATGCTGAAATGGATGATCGCCACCGGTTACTCGGATGTGCGCACCATCAAGCGGCGCATTGCCGCGATGCAAGCTTGGCTGGCTGACCCTCAGTTGCTCAAGGCAGATGCGGATGCTGAATACGCGGCTGTCATTGAAATTGACCTGGCTGACATCGTGGAACCCATCGTGGCCTGCCCGAACGATCCCGACGATGTGAAAACACTGGCCGATGTGGCGGGTGCCAAGATCGATGAGGTGTTCATTGGTTCTTGCATGACCAACATTGGTCACTTCCGCGCAGCTTCCAAGCTGTTGGAAAACAAGCGTGATATTCCTGTCAAATTGTGGATGGCTCCGCCCACCAAGATGGATGCCAAGCAATTGAGCGAGGAAGGTCATTACGGCGTGCTGGGCTCCGCTGGCGCGCGTATGGAAATGCCAGGTTGTAGTCTGTGCATGGGCAATCAGGCGCAGGTCAAGGAGGGCGCAACCGTGTTTTCCACCAGCACACGTAATTTCCCCAACCGGTTGGGGAAAAACAGCAATGTGTATCTGGGTAGTGCAGAGCTGGCCGCGATTTGCTCAAAGCTGGGACGTATTCCGACCAAAGCCGAATACATGGCCGACATGGTGGTGTTGACGGCTGCCAGCGACAAGGTGTACCAGTACCTGAATTTTGACAAAGTGCAAGACTACACGGATGCGGCTGCAACTGTCGCTGACACTGCGGCTGCATAAGCTCGACTTGTCCTGACTGACGGGCTGCCGATGCGGCCCTGTTAACCCAAATCATGAGGCCTTGCAGCCTGCGCTGCGAGGCTTTTTTGCATCTGGCCCGGGAGCTCCACGGTTAAACTCCTGTCATCATTGAACTGTCATGGTTCTGACATATTTCGAAGGAGTCTTCTGTGTTTTTTGGCAAACTGTTACCCCGCGACACCAATTTTTTTCTGTTGTTTAACCAGCACGCGGACCACATCGTGGCAGCTGCATATTCCTTTTCAAAACTGGTTGCCAATTACAGTGACCTGACATTGCGTGAGAAGTATCACCGGGAGGTTGACCATGCTGAAGGCGCTGCAGACCGGGTAACGCATGAAGTCAACAAGGCGATTCACAAAACGTTCATCACCCCAATTGACCGCGAACAAATTCACAGTCTGATCAACACCATGGACGATGTGGCAGATCTCATCCAGGATTCGGCTGAAACCATGGCTTTGTACGATGTGCACCACATGACGGAGGAGATCACGCGACTCACGGACCTGAGCGTCAAGTGTTGTGAACGGGTCCGAGATGCGGTGTATTTACTCAGCAAAATCGCCGATGCCTCCACAGCGGATGCCGCCTTAAAAACTTGCGACGAAATCGACAAATTGGAAGGAGATGCGGACCGTGTGATGCGCAGTGCCATGAGTAAACTGTTTCGTGAGGAACCCGATGTCCGGGAGGTGATCAAGTTGAAAGCCATCTATGAGTTGCTTGAAACCATCACTGACAAGTGCGAAGACGTTGCCAATGTGATCGAGGGCGTGATCCTCGAAAACTCCTGATTCGCGTACGATTTTTAATTATGGAAACTGTACAAGCTGCGTTGTGGGTGGTTGTAGTACTGGTGGCAATGGCGGTGTTGTTTGATTTCATGAACGGATTTCATGATGCAGCCAATTCAATCGCTACTGTGGTGTCTACCGGTGTTCTCAAGCCAGGCCAAGCGGTGGTGTTTGCCGCGTTTTTCAATATTGTGGCGATCTTTATCTTTCACCTGAGTGTGGCGGCTACGGTGGGAAAAGGCATTGTGATGCCTGGGGTTGTTGACACCCATGTTGTTTTTGGCGCCTTGGTGGGTGCAATTACCTGGAATTTCATTACCTGGTACTACGGCATTCCGAGCAGTTCCTCGCACGCCCTGATTGGCGGCATTGCGGGTGCAGCCATTGCCAAATCCGGGGTTGCAGCGCTCATTGCTGCTGGCATCATGAAAACGGTGGTGTTTATTTTTGTGTCTCCCTTGCTCGGATTTTTGCTTGGCTCAATGATGATGGTGGCGGTTTCCTGGGGATTCAGGGGCTTTCGACCACTTAAGGTAGACAAGTGGTTTCGACGCTTGCAACTGGTGTCTGCGGGGGCCTACAGCTTGGGACATGGTGGAAATGATGCACAAAAAACCATCGGCATTATCTGGATGCTGTTGATTGCGACTGGCTATACCAACGCTACAGATGCGTCACCGCCGACCTGGGTGATTTTGATTTGCTACCTTGCCATTGGTATGGGCACGATGTTCGGTGGTTGGCGTATTGTTAAAACCATGGGGCAAAAAATCACCAAACTTAAACCTGTTGGGGGCTTTTGCGCGGAGACCGGGGGGGCTTTAACCTTGTTTCTAGCCACTGCCTTAGGGGTACCCGTGTCTACAACGCACACCATTACAGGTGCAATTGTCGGTGTGGGTGCAACGCGACGTGCCAGTGCAGTGCGTTGGGGGGTTGCCGGGACCATTGTTTGGGCCTGGATTTTGACCATTCCAGCAAGTGCGTTTGTCGCCGCTGTGGCGTACTGGGTGAGTTTGCAGGTGTTTTGATGCCAAATCCGCAGTTTTCGTTGGTCATGGGTTTGCAATGTCTCCGAGGCCCAGAGCCTTGTCCATGATGACCACATCTAGCCAGCGTTCAAACTTCCATCCACATGATTTGAGAGTGCCCACGTGGCTAAAGCCAGCCCGTTGGTGCACGCCGATCGAACCTTTGTTGTGAGAATCTCCAATCACAGCAATGAGTTTACGCACCCCAGCACCTTCGGCTTGACGGCTTAGCTCAGCAAGCAGCGCCGCCCCCAGACCCAATCCGATGGCCTGTGGGGCCAGATAAATTGAGTCCTCTGCAGAATATCGGTAGGCTGGCCGTGGTTTAAACCAGTTGCAGTAGGCGAAGCCTAATACCTGTTCTTTTTCGACTGCCACTAAATAGGGAAGACCTTTGCTCAGCACATCGATGCGTCTTTGTGCCATATCGGCTTCGCTGGGCGGCTCCACCTCAAAAGTCCCGGTGCCATAGCGGACATGGTGGGTGTAAATGGCCGCAATTTGCGGGATATCGTTGATATTGCTGGAGCGAATAGTGGGCATGGTGTTTCGAGTCGATATAATGATTGGTTATCCAACGTGTCGCATAACCGGGTGGTCATGTCGCGTGTCTCAAACGTCGGATTCTGTGCTCATTTTCGTGGATTATTTTCCACTCCCCAAAGGATAAATTATGGTCGTCATTCGACTCGCCCGTGGCGGTGCAAAAGCACGCCCGTTTTTCAATATTGTTGTTGCTGACAAGCGCACTCGCCGCGATGGCCGTTTCATTGAACGCATTGGTTTTTATAACCCAATCGCGACTGCCAATGAAGAAAGCATTCGTCTGGCACAGGATCGTCTGACCTACTGGCGCAGTGTGGGTGCGCAAGCCTCTCCTACAGTGGAGCGTCTGATCGCTCAAGCTGCCAAAAAAGCAGCCTGATCGTTCATGATGTTGCCCGGCCTTGAGGCTGCCGAACTTCCGGTAGATGCCATCGAAGTCGGGCGCATTCTTGATGCCTGGGGCATCAAAGGGTGGTTCAAAGTACTTCCCCACAGCGCCGATCCTGAGGCGCTTTTTTCATCCAAACTTTGGTTCTTGCTTCCGTCTGAAAAAGGGGCCAAAACCTTTGCAGGCGTCGCTTGTTTAAAGATCAAGGAATCCAAGTCTCACTCGGGCACATTGGTGGCGTGCGCACACCATGTTGACGGCCGCAATGCGGCAGATGCACTTCGCGGTGCCCGTATTTTTTTGCCAAAATCCAGTTTTCCCGCTGCCCACAAAGACGAATACTACTGGGTTGATCTGATTGGACTTGACGTGGTGAATCGGCAGGGGCAAAGCCTTGGTGCCGTGCGCGACCTCATGTCCACTGGTCCGCAGACCGTGCTGGTCATTGAGCAGGTGCAAGGTGACCATACCGTGGAGCGCATGATCCCATTTGTTGCTGCCTATGTGGATGATGTGAGTTTGGCGGACCGACGAATCCTCGTGGACTGGCAACCCGACTACTGAGGGTTCATCCATGCGTTTTGATGTGGTGACGCTTTTTCCTGAGTTGTTCGCGCCGCTGTTGACAACCGGGATCACTCGGCGTGCCTTTGAGTCAGGTTCGGTTGATGTCAGGTTGTCCAACCCACGTGATTTTGCCGAGGGCAATTACCGACGCGTTGATGATCGGCCTTTCGGCGGCGGGCCGGGTATGGTGATGATGCCTGAACCCTTGGAGAAATGCCTTTTAGGTATCCGTGCTGAACGTCAAGACGATGTTCCTGTGGTTCTTTTTTCTCCAACTGGGCGGGTGCTTAACCACGAAGCGGTGTCGCGCTGGGCCAACAGTGCTGGCGCGATCCTGATCTGTGGTCGG
Source organism: Rhodoferax sp. (assembly GCA_044344025.1). Taxonomy (GTDB): domain Bacteria; phylum Pseudomonadota; class Gammaproteobacteria; order Burkholderiales; family Burkholderiaceae_C; genus Rhodoferax. The sequence continues at coordinate 5,252 of JBIJDQ010000040.1, read as the reverse complement.
TATGAGGGCGTTGACCAACGCTTTGTGGACTCACATGTTACCGAACAGATTAGTCTGGGTGACTTTGTCTTGTCCGGCGGCGAAATTGCCGCCATGGCACTCCTTGACGCGGTGGCGCGTTTGCAACCCGGTGTGCTCAACGACATGAATAGTCATGAGCAAGACAGCTTTAACCCCGCGCTGGATGGTCTGTTGGACTGCCCTCATTACACCCGCCCCGAGCATTGGGCGGGGCGCGACGTTCCTGAGGTCTTGCTAAGCGGGCATCACACGAACATTGACCGTTGGCGACGTGAGCAGCGTTTGACGCTCACGTTGCGCTTGCGTCCCGAGTTAATCAAGAGGGCGCGTGAGGCAGGTGGTTTATCGAGGGCTGACGAGTTTGTTTTGTCACGCTATAATAGTAGGCTTACCGATCCTCTGTAAGACCGTTGTTTTGTTTTAAAAAACAACATGCGTCGTGGTGACGCTGGTATGACATGATCATTGAAAGACCCTATGAATCTGATCCAAATTCTTGAACAAGAAGAAATTGTTCGCCTGAACAAAACTATTCCTGATTTCGGCCCTGGCGATACCGTTATCGTCAGTCTGAACGTGGTTGAAGGCACCCGCAAGCGCCTGCAAGCCTATGAAGGCGTGGTTATTGCCAAGCGCAATCGCGGCCTTAACAGTGGTTTCACTGTTCGTAAAATCTCCAGCGGTGAAGGCGTTGAGCGTACGTTTCAAACCTACAGCCCCTTGATTGCCAGCATTGAAGTCAAGCGCCGTGGTGATGTGCGTCGTGCCAAGTTGTACTACTTGCGTGACCGCAGCGGCAAGTCAGCTCGTATCAAGGAAAAATTGCCAGCCCGTAAAGTGGCTCCTGTTGCTGCCGCCTGACCTGGCCTGAGCCGAAAAAACCGCCCCGCTGAACGTGTGGCGGTTTTTTTTCGTCTCACAGTTGTCCAAACTGAACCTGTTTGGTTTGCATGAACCTTCCCAAATTTGACCCACGCGAGGTGCCTGTGACGCAGGTAGATTCACATCTGCCTGCTTTGCCTGCCGTGATGCTCCAGCCGCAAGCCCTGAGGCAACGTTTTCTGACACCTGCGGTGTGGGAGCCGGAATTTTCGGTGGAAAAAAAGTTTATGGACCGTGAGCCCATGCAAGCTGCGGTGTTGATTCCCATCGTGATGCGCAGTGAGCCCACGGTATTGCTGACCCTGCGCACCTCACACTTGTCGACCCACTCAGGGCAGATCGCTTTTCCTGGTGGCAAGGTCGATGCCTCAGACATTGATGCAGTGGCTGCGGCTCTGCGTGAGGCAAGCGAAGAAGTTGGCCTTGTTGCTGAATGTATTGACGTGTTGGGGCAATTGCCAGAATATGTGACCGGTTCTGCCTTTCATGTGACACCCGTGGTGGCCTTGGTCAGGGCGGATTTTTCATTGGCCCTGAACCCCCATGAAGTCGCCGAAGTGTTTGAAGTGCCGCTGCATTTTTTGATGAATCCGGCGAACCACAGGCACCACCAGGTAAATTGGCAAGGGGTCCAGCGCACATGGTTGTCCATGCCCTACCAAGATGGCACTGTCGAACGTTTTGTTTGGGGCGCAACAGCCGGAATGTTGCGTAACTTTTATCGTTTTTTACGGGCCTGAGCATGGCTGGCGCTATGATCATTGCATGAGCTTTATCTCGGTGTTGTTTGCCTTGTTGCTGGAGCAGGCGCGGCCTTTAGGTCGTGGTAATTCAGTTCACGGTGCCATGCGTGCTTGGGTGCGTTGGTGCACGCGCAACCTTGATGCGGGTAAGCCGCTTCACGGCTGGCTGGCCTGGGGTTGTGCCATAGGCGGGCCGTCATTGTTGTCCTTGGTGGTGTATTGGTTGCTGGCGTTTTTTATCGGTTGGCCATTGGCCGTCTTGTGGAGTGCGGTTGTGCTCTACGCATCCCTTGGTTTTCGCCAGTTCAGCTCCCATTTCACACAGATCCGCGACGCGCTAGCAGACGAGGACGAACCGCTGGCGCGTGATCTGCTCGCAAAATGGCAAGACATTGATGTCCAAACATGGTCGCGCAGCGAAATGATTGGCCGAGTTATTGAATACTCTGTTCTGGCATCGCACCGCCATGTGTTTGGGGTATTGGCCTGGTTTTCCGTGCTGGCTGCGTTTGGCTTGGGGCCAATGGGCGCTGTGTTGTACCGTTTGAGCGAGTTTGTAGCTAGGTACTGGCACCACCAAAGCCAGACACACCAGCAGCCTGTCAGCTCGGCATTACAGCGTCATGCCCAAGTCGCTTGGGACTTGATTGATTGGGTGCCAGCCAGAATTACCGCCTTGGGGTTTGCTGTCGTCGGTAATTTTGAAGAAGCCATTGATGGATGGCGCCACTACGCCGAATATTTGGGCACACACAACGACGGGCTCTTGCTGGCCGCCACTGCGGGTGCAGTGAACATCAGTCTGTCGGTGCCCTTGCCCGTTGGCGCTCAGGAAGGCGAGGCTCTCGCCGGACGCGCCTCGCCGCGACCCGCACCAGAACTTGCCCACTTGGCCATTGTGGTCGGCCTGGTATGGCGCGCGGTCGTGATGTGGATTGTGTTGCTGGCGCTTCTGACGCTGGCACGCTTACTGGCCTAAAGTATTTTTTGGGCGCCGAGTCGGGTTTTTAGTAGCGCCGTATTTGCTTCAATTCGGCGTACAAGTCACTATAAATTTTATAGCGGTTAACGCTTATTCCACGAGCACAATCTCCTGAATCAACCGCAGAAATCACGCCACAGCCTGGTTCATGCAGGTGGCTGCAGTTGTAAAACTTGCAGTGGGTCACGTGAGGCTTGAAATCGGGCATGTAGGCGGCCAACTGCGCCGGATCAATGTGGTTCAGGCCAAATTCCTGAAAACCTGGCGAGTCGATCAGTGCGGTGGTCTTGTCGCTGTCCACCCAATACCACGTGGTGCTGGTGGTGGTGTGTTTGCCGCTGTTGAGTGCTTGGGACAATTCTCCGGTGAGCACCAGAGCGCCGGGAATCAAACAGTTGATCAGGGTGCTCTTGCCAGCACCCGATGGACCCAGCACCAATGTGGTCTTGCCTTCCAGGCGTTGGGTCAGGGCAACGCGACTGGCATCCTGGTCTTTCAGGCAAAGCGGCAACACGTCATACCCCATGTGGCGGTAGGGTGCCAACCAGTTCCAGGCACGCGAAAATGGCTCGGTGAGGTCGCTCTTGTTGAGCACGATCAAGGGGGTAATGTGTTGCTCTTCGGCTGCGATCAGGGCGCGCGAGAGCTGGCTGCTGGAAAACTCGGGCTCGGCGGCAATCAGAATCAATACTTGGTCAAGATTGGCCGCAAAGGTTTTGGTGCGCACGTCGTCCTGCCGGTAAAACAAGTTGCGCCGGGACTCAATCTTCTCGATCGTGCCTTCATCCTGCGAAGCTTGCCATTGCACCCGGTCGCCCACCACCCCTTGGCTTTTTTTGCCCCGTGAATGGCAGATCAGGCGCTCACCAGCGGCGTTTTCTACCAGGAAATGCCGGCCATAGTTGGCCACAATCAGACCGGACTGGCGCATTGCTTGGGTCATGTCGGCACGTCAGCATAGGCCTTGCCGGAGACCAGTGTGTCCGCATGTTCGGCCAACTCAAAGTCCGCCCGGGACAACCCGCCCACATCATGGGTGCGCAAACGCACCACGCACTGGTCGTATCTGACCAGTAGCTCTGGATGGTGGTCGCTGGCCTGTGCCGCCCATGCGATGGCGTTGACAAAAACCATGGTGGCAGCGTAGTCCTTGAAGGCAAATGTCTTTTCAATCGCGACTTCAGCGCCGTCACCACACAAACGCCAGTTTTCCAGTTTGGCCAGGTTTGCGACAACTTCTGTAGCTGTCATCGCTCTGCGATCAGGGGGTGTGGGCATATTTGAGAGCCAAATTTGAAAATCAGGCCGTTTGGGTTGAAAGTCCGTGCATGCGCGCCAAGCGCTCAGACGCACCGGGGTGAGAGTAGTAAAAACTGACATACAACGGGTCGGGTGTCAGGGTGGACGCATTGTCTTCGTACAGCTTGAGCAGGGCAGTGGACAGGTCTTGCGCACTGGTTTGTTTGACCGCATAGGCGTCAGCCTCAAATTCATGCTTGCGGGAAAAATAGGCAAACAAGGGTGCAATGAAAAAACTAAACACAGGCATGGCCAGCATGAACAACAACAGGGCCAGCGCGTCGTTGGTGCCATCCAAGCTGGGCTGAACGCCCAATCCGGTGTAAAACCAGACTTGCTGGCTCAAATACCCCAGCAGTGCAAAGCCTGCAAGGCTCATGACAAACATCGACACAATGCGTTTGATGATGTGCTTGTGCTTGAAGTGGCCCAATTCGTGGGCCAACACCGCATCCACCTCTGCGGCGCTGAGCTTTGACAAAAGCGTGTCATAGAACACGACTCGTTTGGCAGCGCCAAAACCAGTGAAGTAAGCATTGGCGTGGGCACTGCGCCTGCTGCCATCCATAACAAACAGCCCCTTGGCAGAAAACCCACAACGCTGCATCAGGGCCGTGACGCGAGTTTTGAGTGTGTCGTCTTCCAAAGGTGAAAACTTGTTGAACAAAGGAGCGATGAGGGTCGGGTAAATCACCAGCAACAGCAGGTTAAACCCCATCCAGAAGAGCCAGGCCCAAAGCCACCACAACTGGCCTGTGGCCGCCATCATCCACAAAATCAGGGACGCAATCGGCAAGCCAATCAGGGCACCAATCAGGCTCGACTTGAGCAAGTCGGCCAGCCACAGCTTTACCGTTGTCTTGTTGAAGCCAAAGCGCTGCTCCAGCACAAAGGTCTGGTACCACGACAGGGGCAGGTCGATGAGGCCGCCAACCAGCACAAAGACCAGCAACAAGCCCAACTGTTGGCCCATGCCCAGACCAAACCATTGCATGGTGGCTTGGTTAAGGACAGAAAGACCACACAATAGCGTCCAGCCGAGCAACACAGCCGCGCCTAAAGCCATCTCAAGCAGGCCCAGGCGCACCTTGGCCACCGTGTAATCAGCGGCTTTTTGGTGGGCGGATAAAGAAATTGTGTCGGAGAACGCGCGCGGCACTGTGCTGCGGTGCCGCACGACATGGCGCACTTGGCGTGAACTGAGCCAGAACTTGACAAGCAGGCCAAGCACCAGCAGCGCAGCAAACAAACCAGAAAAGACGAGGGACAAATCAAGCATAGAAGATGAGGCAGACATGGCGGCGAAGTTTAGGGCATCGGCGACA